>CAYHRW010000231.1:0-4706 GCA_964359105.1 uncultured bacterium | reverse complement strand
TGAGGGCCGCGCTCCGTGCGTTCGCCGTGCTCGCGCTGCTGCTCGCGACCGTCGCGCCCGCGCGCGCCTGGTTCGAGGAGACCGCCAGCGGGGCGCGCGGGCTCTCGCTCGGCTTCTCGGCGCTGGCCTGCATCCGCGACGTCTCGGCCGCCTACTGGAACCCGGCCGGCCTCGCCGACCTCGACCGCACCCAGGTGCTCGCCGACGTCGCCAGGCCCTTCGGCGTACCCGACTTGAACGAGGGCGCGCTGTTCGTGGGCGCGCGCCGCTTCGACACCGGCTGGGCGCTGGGCTGGCACCGGCTCGGCATCTCCGGCGCCTACGCCGAAGACCTTCTCACGCTCTCGGCCGGACGCTCGCTGCACACGTTCGGCGAGGGCCACGCGCTCGCGGCCGGCGCCACCTTCAAGTTCGGACGGGTGAGCTTCCAGCCTTTCGACGTGCTGGACATCGAGACCTGGGAGCCGGTCGGGAGCGTGGACTATGGCGCCCAGTCCAAGGGCTCGCTCGACGCGGGCCTGCTGTGGACCACGCCGTGGAAGGTGGACCTGGCGTGGGTGGGCCGCGACCTGCTCGAGCCCCGCTACCAGTTCGTCGAGGGCAGCGGCGGCGGGCTCCTGCCCTTCCGCCACGAGCTGGCCGCGGCGTTCCGCTGGAACCGCGAGTCCACCATCACCGCGGGCTGGTCGCAGATCAGGGACACCAGGCCGTCGGTGAACGTGGGGATGGAGATCCTGTTCTACGACGTGTTCGCGATCCGCTCGGGGCTCACCAACCTCACGCCCATCGTGGAGTCGAACGGCTCGCCCCAGGACTTCCAGTACACCGGGGGCTTCGGGATCTTCCACAAGGGCTACGTGGTGGACGCCGCGGCCGCCACCAACCACGACCTGGGCGCGTCCTACCGGGTGAGCGTGCTGGTGCCGTTCGGAGGGCCCGAGCGCCGATGAGAGCCCTTCCACGCCTCGCCACTCTGGCCCTGGCGCTGTTCGTCGCCGCGCCGCCCGCGGCGCGCGCCCTCACGAAGGTCGAGGGCCAGTACCAGCTCATGATGGACCTGCGCAAGAACCAGCGGGTGTTTCCGTGGGACTGGGTCAGCAACAGTGGCGAGAACTGGACGCCGGCCGAGATCCGGCTGTTCTCCCAGCCGCGGCCCGGGACCGAGGCGTTCGTCAAGTTCGAGGCCGAGTGGAACGAGGGCAGCAACAGCACGGCGCGCCCGCAGTTCCAGTACCGCGAAGCCCACATGCGCTTCCGCAGGGAGATGGGCACGCGCGGCGTGGACAGCTACGTGTTCTCGCGACAGGACCGCTTCCCCACCTGGGACCAGTACCTGATCCCGTTCGTCTACGGGAACGGCTCGGGGCAGGGCGCGCGGCTCGACACCTGGGGCTTCTGGGGGCTCAACACCTGGTGGCTGGTGGGCGACTACAGCGACCAGTACAACAACAGCAACAACCCCTACCGCACCGACGACGTCTACGTCGGCCGGGTGCGGCGCGACTTCTTCAAGGACAAGCGGCTCCGGGTCGGCTTCACCTGGAACCGGCGCGAGAACAACCAGCCGGTGGGCTCCGACCACCAGCGCGACCACGTCGAGGTCTTCGGGCTGGCGAGCCGCTACCAGTGGCGCGGCGCCGACTTCCTGTTCGAGGTCGGCCGGAGCCGCGGCTCCGACCCCACCGTGCGCTACGCGGACCAGCTGGGCCGCGAGCTCACCGTGTTCAAGCAGCCGGTGGGGATCACGCTCCCCGACCGCGCCGTAACGCAGGCCGAGATCCGCACCATCCGGGTGCCGCTGCCGGTGGTGGGCTCGCTCAACTGCATCCCGAGCTGGTGGGCACGCGGGCCGCGCTGGCAGAACGGGCAGGGGGGCCCGGGCCGCGACGAGACCGGCTTCAACCTCCACACCTACTACCTGCTCCCCGAGCGCGCGATCACCTTCACCAACAAACTGCTCCACTACGCCAGCCGCGCCACCTCGCGCCAGGAGGACAGCGAGAACTACAACGAGCTCTACATCGAGTTCGTGAACGGCTTCACCGGCAAGACCTACTACCGCCAGCGCACCTCCTACCGCGAGGTCGCCGGCGTGCGCACCCGGGAGGCGCACAACGACTGGTTCGGCGAGGTGCAGGTCGAGAGCCGGCTCGCCTGGCTCCGGGTGCAGGGCAAGGTGAAGGACGTGGGCCGGCCCGAGCGCAAGCAGCTCTACGCGGTGGAGAACTCGGTCAACCTGTCAGCCACCTTCAAGGTCTACAACCGCTTCGCGTTCGGCAACGACGCGAGCATCCTCAGGAAGGGCATCTTCAGCCAGCTCCAGTACCGGCCCACCGGCAACGTGGAGATGTACCTCCAGTACGGACCCGACTACATCGGCGGCGGCACGGTCCCCGTGGACGAGGGCAACCTGCAGGGCAGCGGCGACCAGGCCGACATCGTGAAGTTCATCCTCAAGGGGAGTTTCTGACCATGGGACCGCAGGCTCGCGGAGCACGACGATGAAGCGCGCACTCCTCACCGCCCTGCTGGCGCTCGCGGCCGTCGCGATGCCGCCGGCCGCGGCGCGGCTCGCGGCCGCCCCGGAGAAGGCCGACGGCGGCATCCGCTTCACCTACACCGACCCCAACGCGGGCGCGGTGGCGTGGGCCGGCGAGTTCAACGGCTGGTCCACGTCCGCCACGCCCATGGCGAAGGGCGCGAGCGGCGTGTGGAGCGTGGTCGTGCCCCTCCCGGCCGGCACGCACCAGTACAAGTTCGTGGTGGACGGCCAGTGGGTCGCGGACCCGGAGAACGGCGTGACCGCTGGCGACTTCGGCAACAGCGTGGTGACGGTGGGGCCGGACGGCAACCTGGTCACCGCGCGCGCCACCTCGAACACCGCCTACAGCCCGAAGATCTTCATGGGCGGGAGGATCATCGGGCTCTACCAGGACATCCGCAGCGCCGAGGACCGGCGCTTCGAGCTGCGGCGCCCGGACATGGACATCAACCTGGACTTCGACGTCCGCATGTCCGACGTGCTCAAGGCCCACTTCCTGATGGACATCAACAGCGAGAAGCAGAACGCCCAGGACTACCGCACCGCGCTGGTGTTCGACCGCGGCTCGCTGCTGTTCTCGAAGCCCAGGCTCCAGATCCTGGGCTACGACAACGAGGACGTCGGCAGCTGGGACGATCCGCTCCGCCTGGTCGGGAACGTCGGCATCTACCGGCACGCGTACGGCTACCACCGCCAGGGCTTCAAGCTGAACACCCAGCAGTGGGGCTTCGACACCGAGGCGCACTACGCGGACAACTTCGACGTCGGCGGCACCGTCTATCCCGACTTCACGACGCAGGAGTTCCTCGACCTGTCGCAGGTGACGCGCGACAGCATGCGCACAGTGCGGTCGGGCGGCGCCTGGGTGCTGGCGCCGGGCCAGGTCCCGGGCGTGTTCCGGATCAACGCCTCGGACGCCAACGAGGACATGTTCGCCTTCCGCACGCGCCGCACGCTGGGGCACGGGCTCAAGGCCGGGCTGCTGGGGCGCTCGGATCGCGGCTTCGACCTGGGCGCGGGCCTGTTCAACCAGGTCACCGGGCCGCTCGGCTTCCAGCGCTTCTTCGGACTGTTCGAGCAGCAGTGGTACGCGGTCGGCGGCGAGCTGTCGTGGGAAGGCCCGCGGGGCCTGCGCGGCTACGCGGAGTTCCTGCGCGGAGCGCGCCGCTTCACCTTCGTGCCCAACACCAACTCCTTCCAGTCGGACTTCACCGTGACCGGCGCGGACTCGACCGGCATCACCGGCTACGACGAGACCTCGCTCGGCCAGACCATCAGCATCATCGGCCGCAGCTTCGACATGGACCGCAGCGACCGCTGGCTGGTCGGCGGCTCGTGGACCGAAGCGCACGGGGACATCGTCGTGCGCACCGAGATGGAGCGGCAGACCCACGACTACCGGATCATCCAGGACGGCCTGTCGAACGCGATGACCGTGAGCCGGCTCACCTGGGACCGGAACTGGCGCCATTACCTGGACCGCGAGGTGCGAACCTCGCTGGGCGTCGAGTTCACGAACTTCGACTACGACCCGCGCACGCCGTGGGACTACCAGATGTGGTTCCCGAACGGGAACTTCTGGCTCGAGCACAACGAGCACGTGGTGAGCGTGGACCGGCTGGTGATGCTGGGCGGCGCCGACGCCGTGCAGGTGCGCCCGATGGTCGAGATTCCGGTGCTGGCGCGCCGCAACGGCGTGGTGCGCTGGAAGGGCACGTTCGACGCGGTGGCGCTCGACAGGCAGCCCAAGTACGCGGAGTCCATCTTCCAGCTCGGCTGCGACGTCACGCGGGCGCTGCGCTTCGGCACCGACAGCCGCTGGGTCAAGTACGACGACCCGTTCCTGGGCCTGTTCGGCGGGTACCACAGCCACTACGCCGACCTGAACTACACGTTCGCCCCTGGCATCACGGTCGAGCTCGGCTTCGGCGTGGATCCGTGGGTGATCGACCCCCCGGTCAACGAGTACGCTCCCATCGGGCGGGACCTGTTCCTGTTCGACCGCGGCGCCAACGCCGCCACGGCGCGCACCAACTACTACGGGCTCGGGCCGAAGATCGCGGCGGCCGAGAAGGCGCTCGAGAACGAGCGGCGCCTCCAGCTCAAGGCGATCGTGCGGTTCTAGGAGAACACCATGAGGCGTGCCCTGATCCTGCTGCTCGCC
>CAYHRW010000230.1:0-4719 GCA_964359105.1 uncultured bacterium | reverse complement strand
AGCAGCACCGACACGGTGTTCGCGCCGAAATCAGACGCCACCAGGTCGGGCACGCCGTCGCCGTTCACATCTCCGATCGCGGCCGAGATCGGGCCCGCACCGGTGGCAAAGGCGGCCCTGGGGCCGAAACCGCCGGCGCCATCACCCAGCAGCACCGACACCGTGTTGCCCCCACCGAAGTCCGCGACCGCGAGGTCGGGCTTCCCGTCGCCGTTCACGTCCCCGATCGCCACCGAGTAGGGACCGGAGCCGGCAGCGAAGTCGGTCTTCGGCCCGAACCCGCCCGCGCCGTTGCCCAGCAGGACCGAGACGTTGCCAGAACCGGCATTCGCCGCCACCAGGTCCGGGCGGCCATCGCCGTTCACGTCGCCGATCGCGACAGCGTGGGGATTCGCCCCGACCGCGAAGTCGGCCCTTGCTCCGAAGCCACCGGCGCCATTACCGAGCATCACCGAGAGCGAGTTGGCGGGGTAGTTGGCGACGACCATGTCGGGACGGCCATCGGCGTTCATGTCCCCGATCGCGATCGACACGGGGTTCGACCCGGTCGCGAAGCTGCGCCACACGCCGACGGTGAAGCCCTGAGCGGACGACGTCCGCGGGAACTCGATGAGGAGGATCGCGGCGCAGGCGATCAGCGCGGCTGCGCACCTCACGCGAGCGGCGCATCGCGGCACGAACGCGCGAGCGGCGTCGGAAGCATCGCGCGCCTTCGTCGTCTTCGGATCGGATCCGGATCGGGACATCGCTGCGAAGCAGGGGAGCGGACTGCGGCCATCCATCGTGACCTCGGAGGTGCGGGAGCGAGCCGGTGGTCAGCGCGACCCCCCAGCCAACTCGCAAGCGGCTGGGTCGGGGACGACCCGATGCGAGACCATCCACAGGCATGGTCTCACATCTCCAAGGGCGCGGGTTAGATGTTCGTGTGCAGCCCGGCGCCGCGTTCCGGTGTCGCGTTCCGGTGTCGCGTTCCGGCGCCACGTCCGCCCGGCGCCGCGTTCCGGTGTCGCGTTCCGGCGCCGCGTCCGGGCACCGCGTCCCGGCGCCACCGTCCGCCGCGCCACGTCCGCCGCGCCGCGTCCTGGCGCCGCTCCCCGGCGCCGCGTCCCGGCGCCGCGTCCGCCACGCCGGATGAAGCTGGCGGCTACGGCATCGGCTTCATGGTCATCGGGTCGCGCAGCGGCAGGCGCTTCGGATCCCCACCCGCCAGCGTGCCGATCTGCGCGTCGCGCCTGGGATCGCCGGTCAGGATCTCCTTCGCGTTGCCCACCATGAGCACCGCGAGCTGCGCCGGGTCCAGCAGCCGCCGCGCCACGCGCTGGAGGTCCGCGGCGGACACCGCGCGCACCCGGTCGCGGTACTCGGTGTAGTAGCCCGGGTCCTTCTGGTACCGGCCGGTCAGCTCCTCCACGGCGAGCGCCCCGGCCACGGCGTTCGCGGTCTCGAACTGCGCCGGGAAGCCCTCGATGAACTTGCTCTTCGCGACCTCCAGCTCCTGGGCGTTCACCAGCGAGTCGCGCATGCGCCGCACCTCGGCCAGCGCGATCTGGATCGCGAAGGGCACCGAACGCACCTTGGACTGGAACTGGATGCGCCACGGGTCGGGGTAGTACAGCCCGCCCTCGAACACCGAGCGCACCGAGTAGGCGAGGCCCTCGTCCGAGCGGATGCGGTTGGTGAGCCGCGACGAGAACCCGCCGCCGCCGAGGATGTCGTTCATGACGCGTGCGGCCTGGTAGTCCGGGTCGAAGCGGTCGAGCGTGCGCAGCCCGATCGAGACGCGGCCCTGGTTCACGTCCTTGTCCACCAGGTGCCAGCCCGATGCCGACGGCTCGGCGGGCGCGGCCGGAGGACCGGGGTTCACGCCCGGTGTCGGCCAGTTCACGAACGCGGCCTCGAGCTTCTTCGCCATGGTGGCGCGGTCGAAGTCTCCGGAGACCGCGATCACGAAGTTCTTCGGGCCCACGTAGCGGCGCACCAACGCGGCCAGGTCCTCGCGGGTGATGCTCTCGATCGAGGACCGCGTGGTCCAGCGGTTGGTCCAGTGGCTGCCACCACGCATCAGGAAGCCCCACTCGCGCTCCTCGATCGCGGCGCTCTCGTCGTTGCGCTGCTTCATCTGCTGCAGCTCCTGTTCGCGCCGGAGCTTGATGCGCTCGTCCTCGAAGGCGGGGCTCTTGAGGCACTCGACCAGCAGCGCCAGCCCCTCGTCCACGTCCTTCGCGAGCAGGTTGAGCGTGGCCCGCGAGCAGGCCGGTCCGATCGGCACGCCGCCCAGGCCGAACATGCCGCCGCCGCCGCTGCCGAGGTCGGACTCGAGCTGGGCGCCGAGCGCGCTCGCCCGGTCCTCGACCTGCTGTGCGGTGCGGGTCCTGGTTCCGCTGCGCGTGAGCAGGTTCATCGCCATCGCCGGCAGGCCCTCCTTGCCGGCGGGCGCGAGGTCGGGGCCGATGCGCATCAGCACGTGGATCGTGACGAGCGGCGTGCTGCGGTCCGGGACCAGGTAGGCGGGCACGCCGCCCTTCAGCATCACGCGGCAGTCGGCCGCGCGTGGCGGCGCGTAGCGAAGCTCGGGGAAGCGGAGTTGCTCGGGCCGCGCGGGCGGCGGGGCGTCGGCCGCGGCCGGCAGCGCGAGCAGGAGCAGGAGCGCGGCGCCGGCGGCGCCACGGAACCAGCGGTTCGTGTCGTTCATGGCGTCGGTCCTCATGGCCTGGGGGACGACAGCTCGCGCAGCCGGGCCTCGGCCTTGCGGCGCAGGAAATCCACGGCGGGCTTCGCCTCGGGCGGCATCTGGCCGCCCATCTGGTCGAACATCCCGATCATCTGCTGGAGCTTCTCCGGATCGGTAGCCGCTCGGATCCGCGCCAGCCCCGCGCGCGCCCGCTCGCGGGCCTGCGGCGGCAGCGCGGCCAGCTCGGGGTCCTCGGCCGCGCCGCCCTTGCGCGTCCAGATCGCGACCGCGCGCCCCTCCTTCGTGAGGTAGGCCTTCGCCACGCGCTGGACATCCTCGGCGGTCACCTTCTGCACCGCGGCTTCGATCTTCTCGGCGCCGTGCAGGTCGCCGCGGCCTTCGGAGACGGCGTAGCGCAGACCGATCAGGAAGTTCGAGCCCAGTTGCCGGTAGATCGCGGTGAGGTAGCGGTTCTTCGCGGCCTGCAGCTCCGCGGCGCCGACCGGCTCGTTCTTGAGCTTCTCGATCTCGCCGTAGATCGCCTGCTCGACCTCTTCGGGCGTGCGGCCTTCCTTCGCCTCGCCGTAGACCTCGAAGGAGCCCTCGTACTTGCGCGGGTCGTGCGCGACCCGGGCGCTGGTGGCCACGCCCTGCTTGAGCACCAGGCTCCGTCTGAGCCGCCCCGCGGGTCCGCTCAGCAGGTTGTTCATGACCTCGAGCACCGGGGCGTCGCGGTGGGTGAAGGCCACCGTGTGCCAGCGCACCGTGGCCGCCGGGTTGGTCTCGGCCTCGCCGTGGAAGCGCTTTTCGGCCAGCGGGCGCGACTCCATCGTGATCATCTCGGGCGCGGGGCGGTTCCCGGCCGGGATCGCGCCGAGGTACTTCCCGGCCAGCGCCAGCGCGACCTTCGGATCGAAGTCACCGACCAGCACCGCGGTCAGGTTCTGCGGCTGGTAGTAGAGCGCGTAGTACTCGTCGGCCTGCGCCTTGGTGATGCTGGCGACGTCGCTCGGCCAGCCCAGCACAGGCCAGGCGTAGGGGCTCGCGTCCCAGAACACGGCGTCGAAGGCCTCCTCGAGCTTGCCGGTGGGCGTGGACTCGGTCCTGAGCCGGCGCTCCTCGTAGACCACGTCGCGCTCCGAGTAGAACTCGCGGAACACGGGGTTGCGGAGCCGGTCGGCCTCCATCCAGAACCACAGCTCGAGCCGGTTCGCGGGCACGGTCTCGAAGTAGACCGTCATGTCGTTGTTCGTGAACGCGTTGATGCCGGTGGCGCCGTTGCGCTGGAACACGGTGTTGTACTCGTTCTTCACCATGTTGGCGCGCTGCTCGGTGACCAGCGCGTCGAAGCGCTTCTCGAGCTCGCGCATGCGCGGCGTCTTGCTCTCCGGCCTGGTCATGTCGTCGAGCTCGCCGCGGCGCTGGGCGGCGCGCAGCGCCGAGAGCTCGGAGCGGATGCTGTCCTGCAGCGCCTCCTGCCGCTCGATGAGCCGCACGTCCTTCTCGTAGTCGCGCGTGCCGATGACGTGCGTGCCCTTGAACATCATGTGCTCGAACAGGTGCGAGATCCCGGTGATGCCGGGGCGCTCGTTGGCCGAGCCGACCCGGGCCACCCAGGCGCCGGCCACGGTGGGCGAGAGGCGGCGCGGGACGAGCACGAGCTTCATGCCGTTCGAGAGCACTTGCTCCTCGATGGCCGGCGCAGCGGACGGGGCGCGCGCCGGAGCCGCGTCGCGCCGGGCGGGCGCGGCGGGCGCGGCGGCGAGCGCCAGGGCGAGTGCGCACGCGGCCGGCAGCAGGACGGCGCGCGCGAGTGGCGTGGTCATGGTGGTTCTCCTGCGTGGTCGGTGGGGGAGCCGGATGCGGACCATCGTGAGACGACGCAGCAGAGTGCATCGGAGGCGCGGCGTCAAGCCTTTGCGGTACCGGCGCGGCAAAGCCCGGGACGGAACGCACCGGCCCGGTGCGCGCCGGGAGCGCCGGGCGCGGGGCCACGAGAGCCGACGGCCCCCACCCCCCCCCCGCGGGTGGCGGCCCCGGGGGGGGGC
>CAYHRW010000229.1:0-4759 GCA_964359105.1 uncultured bacterium | reverse complement strand
GCGCGCCTGAGGATCGGCGGGTTGTGCCCCGCGTTCGCGAACGTGAGCACGCGATTGCGGCAGTCGAGCACGCCGTAGAAGGCGGTGACGAACTTGTCGCGCTCGATGCTCTCGTAGAGCAGCGAGTTCACCTTGCGCATCACCGCGCGGATCGCGAACTCGTTGCGGATCTCGGCCAGCAGGCTCATGCGGAAGCCCGCCATGATGAGCGCGGCCGGGATGCCCTTGCCCGCCACGTCCGCGATGGCGAGCCCGAGCCGCGTGTCGGTGACCTTGATGAAGTCGTAGTAGTCACCCCCCACCTCGTCGTGGGGGATGGTGGCGCCGGCCAGCTCGAAGCCGGAGATGCTCGGCGCCTTCTCGGGCAGGAACGAGAGCTGGATCTCGCGCGCGATCGCCAGCTCCTTCTCGAGCCGGCGGCGCTCGAGCAGCTCGCGCGTGAGCCGCGCGCGCTCGATCGCCACCGCCGCCTGCGACGCGAACGCCGAGACCATCTCGAGGTGACCCTCGTGGTAGAGGTCCTCGACGTCGCTCTCGAGGTTGAACACGCCGATGGTGCGGTCGCGCAGCATGAGCGGCGCGGCCAGCTCGGAGCGTGTGGCGGGTCGCGCCGCCACGTAGCGCGCGTCGCGCTTGACGTCGGGCACGATCACCGGCTTGCCGGTCTTCGCCACCCAGCCCACGATCCCCTGCCCCACCTGGAGGCGGAACGCGCCGTCGGAGCCGTCGGGGTAGCCGGTCTCGCTGACCAGCTCGAGCGCCTGGGTCCGGCGGTGCACCAGGTAGATCGCCGCAGCGTCGTAGTTCACCACCTGGTGGAGCGCCGTGAAGATCGCCTCGATGACCTCGTCCAGGTCGAGCGAGGCCGAGAGCGCGGTCGAGACGTCGAGCAGCACCTCCTTCTCGAGCGCGCGCCGCTCGGTCTCCTGGTAGAGCAGCGCGTTGTCGAGCGCGAAGGCGATGTGCTCGATCGCCATGTCGAGGTGGTCGAAATCAGCGTCGGTGAAGGCCCCGCCGCCGCGCTTGTCCAGACACTCGATCGCGCCGAACACCTCGCCACGGCGGAAGAGCGGGATGACGAGCGCCGAGGTGAACGGCTCCATCTCGCCCTTCAGGTCCGGGCGCCGCTCTCCGGGATCGAGCCGCAGGGTCTGCTCGTGCGACACCGCCCAGCCCGCGAGCCCCTCGCCGCGCGCCAGCCGCAGCTCGCGCACCACCGCACCGCGCTCTTCGTCGAACACCCGCGCCACCAGGCGGCGGCCGCCGCGGCGCGCCACCCAGATGCGCGCGGTGGCGCAGTCCACCAGGCGCCGCACGTGGCGGCCCGACGCCCGCAGCAACTCGTTGAAGTTGGCGCTGGAGGAGAAGCCCTCGGCGGGCGGCGTGCCGAGGGCGGAGAGGGACTTGAGCGCGGCCTCGCGGGCCGCGGAGCTCGTGGTGGTGTCGGACATGGAGCGCGAACCTAGCATGGGTCCCGGGGGGCGACAAGATGCGCACCCGCGACGGCGCGGCCCGGGACGGTCACGTCCGGGTGAACCCGGGGCCTCCGCGTGCCGATAACCCGGGCGTCGCTTCCGCCGACTCCCGACACCCCTCACCCGGAACCACGGATGGCCAGAGACCACAAGCGCCTCGGCGACCTGCTCCTCGACCACAAGCTCATCGCGCAGGCCGACCTCGACGAGGCGGTCGCCGAGCAGCAGCGCACCGGCCAGCTGCTCGGCGCCGTCCTGGTGCGCCTGGGCAGGGTGAGCGAGCAGCAGCTGCTGGAGTGCCTCAGGGACCAGCTCGGGTTGCAGCTCGTGGACCTCGATGCGGTGGCGGTGGACGAGCAGGCCCTCTCCCACATCAAGGAGGACGTGGCCAAGAAGTACGGAGCGCTCCCGCTCGAGGTGGAGGGCCGCTCCACGCTGGTCGTGGCGATGGCCGATCCCATGAACGTTGCCGCGCTCGAGGACCTGCGGTTCCACTGCGGCATGTTCATCCGTCCGGTGCTGGCATCCTCCACCCAGGTCGCGGACGCCATCGAGCGCGCCTACCATCTCGACAACTCGGTCAACCAGGTGCTCCAGAACATCATCCAGAACGAGGACGAGATCGAGCTCAGCACCATCAACGAGGACGAGCAGGCCGAGGCGGTCGACGAGCTCATCAAGGAGTCGGAGGGCCGCCCGATCGTCCGGCTCACGAACTGGCTCCTGCACCGTGCGGTCCAGGAGCGCGCGAGCGACATCCACATCGAGCCGCAGGACCACGAGCTGGTCGTGCGCATGCGCGTGGACGGCCTGCTCCACGAGATGCAGCGCCTGCCCAAGTGGACCCAGGGCGCCGTCGTCTCGCGCATCAAGGTGCTCTCGAACCTCGACATCGCCGAGAAGCGCCAGCCGCAGGACGGCCGGCTCGTGGTCGAGATCGAGGGCCACCGCGTGGACATGCGCGTCTCCACCCTGCCGATCACCAACGGCGAGAAGGTCGTGATCCGCGTGGTGGATCAGCGCCGCAACCAGGTCGAGCTCGCCGAGCTGGGATTCCTCCCCGACGACCTCACGCGCTTCAAGCGCTACCTCGAGCGCCCGCAGGGCATCATCCTGGTGACCGGGCCCACCGGCTCGGGCAAGTCCACGCTGCTTTACTCGGCGTTGCGCTTCATCCAGCACGAGACCAAGAACATCGTGACGGTCGAGGACCCGGTCGAGTACCAGATCCGCGGCATCAACCAGGTCCAGGTGGACGAGAAGGGCAAGAAGACCTTCCCGAACGCGCTGCGGGCGATCCTCAGGCAGGACCCGGACGTCATCATGATCGGCGAGATCCGCGACGCCGAGACCGCGCGCATCGCGTTCCGCGCCTCGGTCACCGGGCACCTGGTGCTCTCGACCGTGCACACCAACGACGCGTCCAGCGCGGTCACGCGCCTCATCGACCTCGGGCTCGAGCCCTACATGGTGGCATCGTCGCTGATGTGCGTCGTCAGCATGCGGCTGGTGCGCACGCTGTGCACGCGCTGCCGCGAGCCCTACGAGGCGGCGGCTTCGAACCTGAACCGCCTGGGCGCGAATGCCGGGACCGACGGCCGGATCACGCTCCACCGCGGGCGTGGCTGTCCCCACTGCCACCAGAGCGGCTACCACGGGCGCACCGGCATCTTCGAGGTGCTCGAGGTGGACGAGACCGTCCGCGGGCTCATCGTGCAGCACGCGCCGGACTCGGCGATCCGCCACGCCGCCGTCGAGGCCGGCATGCGCGGCATCGGCGAGGACGGCCTCAAGAAGGTGATGGACGGGCTCACCACGCTCGAGGAGGTCACGCGCGTCGTGTACCTGGCGGAAGAGGGTGTGCGCGTGTGCCCGGGGTGCCAGACCGTGCTGACGCGCGAGTTCGACTACTGCCCGGGCTGCGGCGATTTCGTGGGCGATCACTGCGAGGGCTGCAAGCGGCGCCTGAGCCCGCAGTGGGAGTTCTGCCCGTCCTGCGGCAGGACCAGCCGCGCGCGGCCCGCGCCGGTCGAGCTGCCGGCCGCCGGGAGCGCGCCCCTCCGCCGCGCCGCGCGCGCGCCGCGCGCCGCCGAGCCCGAGCGGAAGGCGTCGTGAGCCCGCGGCTCAGGAAGGCCTGGCGCGTCCACCGCGGGCTGGTGGTCCTGCTCGGCATCGTGCTGGTGACCGGCGCGATCAACTTCCTGGTCCTGAACCAGCGCGCCTTCCTCAACTTCTACTACCTGCCGGTGGTGCTGGGCGCCTACCTGCTCGGCATGCGCGACGGGGTCATGTCGGCGCTGGTGTCGAGCGGAATCGTGGTTCTGCTCGCGCTCACGAACGTGACGCACTTCGCCCAGACCGACACCGAGTGGTGGATGCGCTGGCTCGACATCGGCACCTGGTCGGGCTTCCTGATCCTCACCTCCTACGTGGTGGGCAGGCTCTATCAGCAGAAGGAGGCGCAGATGCGGGACCTCCAGGACGCCTACCGCGGCATCCTCGAGATCCTGCCGCGCCTCATCGACGCGGTGGACCAGCAGACCGAGAACCACTCCCGCCGTGTGGCCGACTACGCGGTGGAGATCGCGCGCGAGCTCGGCCTCGACGAGGGCGAGGTCGAGGACATCCGGGTGGGGGCCTTCCTCCACGACATCGGCAAGGTCGAGGTGAGCGCCGAGGTGCTGCGCAAGGCCGCCGCCCTCACGCCCGAGGAGGCGCTCGAGATGCAGCGCCACGTGGACACGGGCGAGCGCATGGTGCGCTCGATGGGCGGGATCCTGAAGCACGTGATCCCGATCGTCGCCTGCCACCACGAGCGCTGGGACGGGCTCGGCTACAAGGGCCTCAAGGGCGAGCAGATCCCGATCGGCGCGCGCATCGTCGCGGTGGCCGACACCTACGACGCGATCGTGAGCGACCGCCCCTACCGCAAGGGTCGCAGCGGCGCCGAGGCCCTGCGGATCGTGCAGGAAGGCAGCGGCCGGCAGTTCGACCCGCAGGTGGTGGACGCGTTCGTCGGCCTGTACGGCGACGCGGCCATGCCGGACGCGGCCGCGCAGGCGGCCTGAGCGGCCACGCGTCGCCGCTCGCGGGAGCCGGCACCCGGCTCCGCCTCGGCACGGATCGCCGAGAGCACGCGAGAATTCGCTTGACAGGCCTGCGGGCGCGCTCGACCGATGCCTTGCCGCTGCTCCTGCCATCGCGCCCTTGCGTGCACGGGATGCGCGCTGCCGGCCCCGAATCGTCCGCGACGAGAGAGATCTCGTGGGGTTCCCTTTCAGCGC
>CAYHRW010000228.1:0-4785 GCA_964359105.1 uncultured bacterium | reverse complement strand
CGCTCGCGGCGGCGGGACGCGGCACCGCGCGCGCCGCGCGCGTCCTGCGCTGGCCGGCGCTCCTTGCGCTGGCCGCGGGGCTGGTGCTGGCGACCGTGGCGGTGGTGCGGGCGCCGGCGCCGCCGTGGCCGCCCGAGACCGCCTCCCTCCCGCTCGCGCTGCTGCTGTCGTTCCTGCGCATCACGGCGGCATACGTGCTCGCGCTGCTGTGGATCGTGCCGGTGGCGCTGTGGGCGAGCGACCATCCGCGCGGCATGCGCGCGCTGTCGGTGGTCGCCCAGGTGGGCGCCTCGATCCCGGCGACCGCGTTCTTCCCGGTGCTCGTGGCGCTGCTGGTGGACCGCTTCGGCGGCATGGAGATCATCTCGGTCGCGCTTGCGCTCACCGGCATGCAGTGGTACCTGCTCTTCAACCTGCTCGCGGGGGTGCAGCGCGTGCCGGGCGACCTCAAGGAGTCGCTGCGCGCGCTCGGCCTCAAGCGCGCCGAGATCCACCGCAGGCTCGTCATCCCCGCGTGCATGCCCTCGCTCGTCACCGGCAGCGTCGTGGCATGGGGCGGCACCTGGAACGCGCTCATCCTCTCCGAGTACGTGGTCTACCGCGGCAAGGTCTACGAGGTGCTCGGCATCGGGCAGCAGCTCAACCGCGCCACCTTCGGCACCGGCGACCGCACGGTACTGTTCCTGTCGCTTGCCCTCCTCGTCGTCACCGTCGTGTCGTTCAACCGGCTGGTCTGGGACCGGCTCTACCGCTACGTTCACACGCGGTACCGGCTGGAGGGTTGACGGGTGCTCGAGCTCAGGCGCGTCTACAAGAGCTTTACCGACCGCGGGCGTGCGATCCCGGTCCTCGACGACGTCTCGCTCGAGATCCCGGACCGGCAGTTCGTCTGCATCGTGGGGCCGTCGGGCTGCGGCAAGTCCACGCTGCTGCGCATCATGATGGGTCTGACCCCGCCCACGTCGGGCACCGTGCTCTACCAGGGCCGGCCGCTCTCGGGCGTGAATCTGCGCGCGGCGATGGTGTTCCAGTCGTTCGCGCTGCTGCCCTGGCTCACCGTGCAGGGCAACGTCGAGCTGGGGCTGCACGCGCGCGACCTGTCCGAGGAGGAGTCCCGGCGCCGCGCCGCGTCCTACCTGGACAAGGTCGGCCTCGACGGCTACGAGGAGGCCTACCCGGGCGAGCTCTCGGGCGGCATGAAGCAGCGCGCGGGGCTGGCGCGCGCCCTCGCCGTCGAGCCGGACATCCTGTTCATGGACGAGCCGTTCGCCGGGCTGGACGCCCTGACCTCCGCCAACCTCCGCGAGGAGGTGCTCACGCTGTGGTCCGACCGCGCGCTGCCGGTGAACACCGTGGTGATGGTGACGCACATCATCGAGGAGGCCGTCCTCATGGCCGATCGCGTCGTCGTGCTCACCTCCCACCCCGGCCGCATCGCCGCGGACCTCCCGGTCCCCCTCGAGCGACCCCGCAACAAGCGCGACGAGGGCTTCGACCAGCTGGTGGACTCGATCTTCGAGAAGATCGTCTAGCCCCGACCACTCACGACCTGCTGAGGTGAACGCGATCGGGCCGCGGTCGGGCGCCCGCCGGGACACCTGCGGGGCCACCCACCGGGGCACCCACCGAAGGTGGGGCCGGGGCCGGGGCCGGGTCGCGTGGCGCGACCCCCGCGTCCGCGGCGGCCGCTGCCTCCGCGCGCACGATGCGCCACCGCCCGCATCGGGGGTATCATTCGCGGGTCGCGGCGCGGGCCGCGCGGAACGGAGTCGCATGTCGCTCCACCACGGCACCGGCGCGGTCACGCTCGATCGCGTGGGCCCCGGGGATCTGCTCGAGGTGTTCGGGTACCTCGACCGCGACCCGGTGGTGAACGTCTACCTGCTGGCGCTCGCGCTGCGTGACGGGCTCGCCCAGCCCCGCGACGAGTTCTGGGCGGTGCGCCGCGACGGCCAGCTCGCCGGGCTGCTCTGCCTCGGCGGACAGTCGGGCGCCGTGCTCCCGCTGGGCGACGACGACGCGTTGCGCCTCCTGGGCGACCAGGCCGCGGCCCGGCTGGCCTTCCTCCCCCGCCGCTTCCAGGTAATCGGCCCGCGCGACGCCGTGGCTGCGGTGGTGGAGCGGCTCGCCGCGCGGGGCCTGGCGCCGCGCGTCCGCCGCGCGCAGATCTACATGGCCGTCGCGCGGGGATCGCTGGCGCCGTGCGAGCGCCTCCGCGAGCTGCGGCCCGCGCGAGCGGACGACTACGACCTGGTCTTCCACAGCGGCGCCGCGCTCCGCGCCGAGGAGCTCGAGGAAGACCCGCGCGCGGTGGACCCGCTGGCCTACGCGCGGCGCGTCGAGGAGGAGTGCCGCGACGGCTACACCTGGCTGTGGGTGGCGGACGGCGCGCTGCGGTTCCGGGCCAGCGTGAGCGCGCTCACCGCCGACGCGGTGCAGATCTCGGGAGTCTATACGCCCCCGGCGCTCCGCAACCTCGGCCACGCCACCCGGGCCCTCGCCGAGCTGTGCACGCGCCTCTTCAATCGCGCGGGCGCGGCCTGTCTGTTCGTGAACGACTTCAACGCGCCCGCACTCGCGGTCTACCGCCGGCTCGGCTTCGAGGACCGCGCCGGGTGGGCCTCGGCGTTCTACGACGTGCCGCGGCCGTGATCGTGCGGGCCGCGGCCGGCAGTTTGCGCTTGACCACGCTCTCGGCGATTTGGGAGCTTGTGGCTGATCGCGCGCAAGGGAACCGCAGCAACGGGAGAACTCAACAGGGAGGTTGATCGTGAAGAAGACTCTCGCGGCCGTCCTGCTCGCGGTTGCGCTCGCCGCAGCCGGGGCTCCGGCGCAGGCCCAGGTGTTCGGGCAGTTCACGCCGGCCGAGGTCCTGCCGGTGAACGCGCATCTGTTCGGCGCCTACCTCGACCTCAGCGAGAACGTCGTCGGTCTCCTGGGGCAGCTCCGCCTGAGCTTCTACCCGGGCGTGGATTTCGGCTTCCAGGGCGGGCTCGATCGTGTCGACGCGGGGACCGGGAACCGCACCACCGTGAAGCTCGGCGGCGACGTGCGCTTCGCCACCGCGCACGCCGGGGAGACCTCACCGGTGGACGTGCTGGTGGGCGGCGCGCTCGGCATCGCCACCGGCGACGACTACCATGTGTTCACCGTCGGACCGTCGGCGGTGGCGAGCCGTTCGTTCAGCTTCTCGCCGAGCGCCTCGGTCGCTCCGTATGCCGGGCTCATGCTGGCGTTCACGAATTTCGATTCCGGCCCCGACAGCTCCACCGACTTCTCGATCCCGCTGCGGCTCGGGGCCGAGCTGAAGGCGATGCCGGGCGTGCGGTTCGCCGCCGAGCTCCAACTCCGCCTGGGCGATGACTTTAGCGATCGCGTCGGCTTCTCGGCCGGAGTCAACCTGCCGTTCTGACCCTGCAGGGGGACCGCGACCGGGCGTTCGCGACGCCTGCCTGCACAGGTGTTTCGTGCGACGCAATAACAGTCGCTGCAACTAGTTGCGGCATCGTCTGAGATCCCAAAAAGGCCTTGTCCGGCCCCATGCCCGGTGCTAGCCTCCGGCCCCCCGAATGGGACCGCAGCCTCGGGCCCCATTCCGGGCAGCAGGCGAAATCCCTCAATCCGAAACAGCCCAAGAGCTTGAGCGCGGGGCGGGAGGCCGCTTCCAGCGGTCTCGTTCGCTTCCCGTCCGGGCTCTCCAGGAATTTGTGGAAATCGTGTGGAGGAAAGGAGACCCATATCGGCGCAACTCTCAGAGACTGAATGACCTGGGCCGGCATCAGGTGATGTGGATAACCGTTACTCGAAGATTCCACAGTCCATCGCACCCGCGGGGCGCACGGCCGCGATCGAACGGAAGTTCTCGCAGCCCTGAACCCTGTGGATAAGTTCGCGACCCTTTCAGCAAGGACCGTTGAAATGGCCGTCCAGCCCCTGCAGACCGAGGAACAGCTCCAGATCTGGGCGCAGGTTCTGCTGTCGGTGAGGGATAAGCTCGGGAGCCATCAGGCTTTCGAGACGTGGTTCAAGCCCATCGTCCCGCGCGCGATCAGCCCCCAGTACGTCGAGCTGGAAGTACCCAACGCCTTCTTCGTGGACTGGATCCACGAACATCATCTCTCCACCCTGCGCCAATGCCTGGCGGACACGCTCGGCGGCAGTCCGGAGATCCGCTTTTCGGCCCTGGAGCCGGCGCCGTCCGCGCCGGTCATCCAGCCCGAGCCGCGCTCCGGTGGCGCAGCACCCGCTCCCGCGCGCCCGGGCCGCGTCTGGCTCGACAGCCAGCTCAATCCGCGGCTCACGTTCGAGAGCTTCGTGGTCGGCAGCAGCAATCGCTTCACGCACGCGGCCTGCCGCGGCGTGGCGGCAAACCCGGGCCACGCCTACAACCCGCTGTTCATCTTCGGCGGCTCCGGTCTCGGCAAGACGCACCTGCTCCACGCGGTCGGCCACGCGGTGAAGCAGGCGCGCCCCGAAGCGCGTGTGTACTACCTGCCGGCGGAGCGCTTCACCAACGAGATGATCTACTCGATCCAGCATGCCCAGACGCTGGCGTTCCGGAACAAGTACCGGAGCGTGGACGTGCTCCTGATCGACGACATCCAGTTCCTGGCCGGGAAGGAGAGTACGCAGGAGGAGTTCTTTTACACGTTCAACGCTCTGCGCGACGCCCACAGGCAGATCGTGGTCACCGCGGATAAGCCGCCCAAGGACATCCGGATGCTCGAGGAGCGGCTGACCTCGCGCTTCAACCAGGGCCTGGTCACCGACATCAAGCAGCCCGAC
>CAYHRW010000227.1:0-4788 GCA_964359105.1 uncultured bacterium | reverse complement strand
CCCCTGTCGCGAACCCCCTCGCGGCTCGGGTCTCTCTCCGCTAAGCTGCCGCGTATGTCTGAGCCCGGGCCCCGCATCCTCCTCGGTACGCAAGGCTGGTCCTACCGTGACTGGGTGGGCTCGTTCTACCCGCCCGGCGCGAAGCAGGAGCACTGGCTCCCGTTCTACGCCGGGGTGTTCGACACCGTCGAGCTCGACACCACGTTCTACCATCCGCCCAAGCCCGCGGTGGTGCGCTCGTGGGACGAGCACACGCCCGCGCACTTCCGTTTCTCCACCAAGGTGCCGGAGGCGATCACCCACACCGCGCGACTGGCCGGCATGGGCGATCAGCTCAAGCTGTTCGTGCGCTCGCTGGCGCGGCTCGGCGACAAGCTCGGTCCGCTGCTGGTGCAGATGCCCGCGGAGTTCGAGCGCGACGAGGGCACGGTAGGGCTGCTCGAGCGTTTCCTCGCCGCCGCACCGGTGGACGTGCGGCTCGCGGTCGAGTTCCGGCACCGGTCGTGGCACGTGCCGCGGACGTACGAGCTGCTGCGCCGTCACCGCGCGGCGTTCGCGTGGACCGAGTGGCGCGAGCTGCCGCGCGCCGCCGAGGTGACGGCGGACTTCCTCTACCTGCGCTGGCTCGGCGACCGCCGCGAGATCGAGCGGTACGACCGCGTGCAGGTGGACCGCACGCGCTCGTTCGACGCCTGGGAGGTGGACCTCCGGCGCGTGCTGCCCGAAGTGCACGAGGTGTTCGGCTACTTCAACAACCACTGGGCCGGGCACTCGCCCGCGAGCGCGAACGAGATGAAGCGGCGGCTGGGGCTCGCGATCGTGAACCCGAAGGAGCACTGGCCGCAGGGAGAGCTGTGGTGAGGGGCTACTGGTATCCGACCGATCCGGAGTGGTTCCGGTTCCTGCGCGCGCAGGGCCCTCTGGACGAGGTCAACTTCTGGCGCCCGCGTGCGCGCGTGTTCCGTGCCCTGCCGGCCGGAGCCGGTGCACCGCTGCTCTTCAAGCTGCGGGGGGGCGACGTGGTCGGGGGCTTCGGCTACTTCGAGCGCTACGAGGAGCTTTCGATCCTCGAGGCGTGGGACGCCTTCGGGACCCTGAACGGCGCGCCCGACCTGGAAACGCTCGCTCGCCTGATCGCGACCAACCGCGGACTCGATCCGGGCGAGAGACGCTGGGAGGTCAGGATCGGCTGCATCATGCTCTCGAACCCCGTGTTCTTCGAGAACGCCGACCGGGTGCATCGAGCGGGGGACTGGAAGGTGCAGGGGGCCCAGGCGGGCAGCTCGTTCGACCTGGACGCTGGCGACGGCGCGCGTGTCTGGGAGGAGTGCCGCCTGCGCGCCATACAGTACGAGGCGCGCCGGCGCGAGGCGCGCGCTCGTGTGGCCGAGGGCCCGAGGCCGGCGGGGACGATCTACGAGCGGGAATCACGGCCGGGGCAGCGCATCTTCAAGGCGGCGCTCCTCGCGGCCTACGGCGGTGCGTGCGCCGTGACCCACGAGCATTCGCTGCCGGTGCTCGATGCGGCGCACATCCGGCCCTACGCGGAGGAGGGGCCCGACCACGTCTCGAACGGTCTCCTGCTCCGCACCGACCTGCATCGCCTGTTCGACGACGGGTTCGTGACCGTCACCCCGGAATACGCGTTCGAAGTGAGCCAGGCGTTGAAGGAACGCTTCGACAACGGTCGGACCTACTACGCGCTGCAAGGGGCGTTACAGGGCCACCGGATACGCCTCCCGGACCGACGGGAGGATTGGCCTGATCCCGAGGCGCTGGAATGGCACAGCTGCGAACGGTTCATCGCCTGACAGACCCGCTGGTCCGCGGCTCATGAAGGACAAGGCCCCTGGACCCGGCGCGATGGTCACCGGCTTGGCCTGGTACCGCCGCGAGCAGTGGGCGCGGCTCCGGGAGATCTCGGAAGACGCCGACGCGCTCGAGGACACCTACGACGACTGGCTCGCGTCCGCGACCCGCGCGCTGCGCGAGCTGCGCCGGTCAGGCGTCCGCGTCCGCAGGGTGGACGTGGACGTCGAAGACCTGCTCGGCTGGTGCAACGAACGCGGCCGCGCTGTGAACGGCGCGAGCCGTGCGAACTACGTGGCCGAGAAGATGCGGCGCAAGGCCGTCCAACCGGGGGAACGCCACCGATGACCGATGTCGGACACAACGCCCCCTGCCCGTGCGGCAGCGGGAAGAAGTACAAGAACTGCTGCCTCAGAGAGCATGAGAAGGAGGTGGGGCATGGGCGGCGGCAGGGCGGGGGCATGCGGCTGGCTCTCGACTGGCTCACGGAGCGCTATCGGGAAGAGATGGCCGAGGCGCTCGAGGCGGGTTTCTTCGACGGGCTCGCTGACGACGAGCGGGCGCGCCTGGATGAGCTGCCGGACGATCTCCGAGACATGGTCGAGATTAACGCGGCCGAGTGGGTGCTCGCCGACGGGCGGCTCGCGGAGGGCGCCGTCCGCGAGCCGCCGTCGCCGCGCGCGCTGGACCTCGTGCTCGGCCCGGATGGCCCGCCGTTCACGGCAGCCCAGCGCGCGCAGCTCGAAGAGCTGGGCGCGCGGCCACTGCGTCTCTACGAGGTCGTCGAGAGCCGCCCGGGCGAGGGGCTCTCGCTCCGCGACATGCTGGATCCGGAGACGCCTCCGCTCCAGGTCCGCGAGCGCTCCGCCTCGCGGTCGCTGGTCCGCTGGGACGTGATCGGCGCACGCGTGCTTCGCGAGCGTGATGTCCGGGTGCTCTCGGGCGCCATCTACCACTTCACGCCCGATCTCGGGGCGGAGGCCTTGGAGGATCTCCACGCGGCGCTGGGGGAGAGTTCCGGCCCCCCGGCCAGCGAGCGTGAGGCCCTGAACGAGCGCGACCTGGTCACCGTCATCATCGTGGACCTCTGGCTGCGCCGGCTGGTCAGTCCGCCGCGGATCCCCGAACTCGTGGACGCGGGCACGCGCGAGCCGCTGATGCTGGTGACCGACCATTACGAGGTGCTCGACTGGGATCGGCTCGCCGCCGCGCTGGAGGCCCGGCCGGACGTGGAGGGCAGCCGCGAAGAGGGTTGGGTGCGGCTGGATCGCCCGCAGGGCGAAGGCGGAACTCGTTCGCTCCTCGCCATCAACCCCGGCAAGCGGAAGGACCGCCTCGAGCCCTTCGCCCGCACACAGCGGCTGGCCGACGAGGGCCGGGCCTGGCTCGAGCAAGTAGCCGGCGATGCCCTGCGGTTCCTGGTCCGCGATACGGTGGACCCGGTCACGCTGATGAAGCAGGAGGCCGGGCGCAGGGGCGCGAAGTCGGCCGCCCGGCGCCAGGCAAAACGGCCAGCCGCCGGGGCGAAGGCGCCGGCCGGCCCCCGGGGTTCCGCGGAGGTCCCGCAGCTCTCGCCCGAGGTGCTCCAGCAGATCCACGAGCACATCTACCGCAAGTGGGCCGACGAGCCGATCCCGGCGCTGGGCGACCGGACTCCGCGTGAGGCGCTGCGCACGGACGAGGGCCGTGAGCAGGTCGTCCGCCTGCTCAAGCAGTACGAGGCGGGCGAGTCCCGTCGCGCGCGGGAGGAGCAGCGCGAGCCCGTGGACTTCGCCTTTCTCTGGAGACAGGTCGGGCTCGAGCGGGACAAGGCTCTCCGCACCTGACCGGCGCCTCCAGGACCTCCGCCCGCCCGCCGTCTCGATGCGCACACTGCTCACCGCGCTCGCGCTGCCGTTGGTCGCGGTGCGGGACGCGATCGCCCGAGCCGGGCCCCGGCCGGTTCGGCTGCCGGGTCCTGGAGCCGGTTCCAGCCGGCCCCGCTACCTGCCCTCGCCCTTCGGGCCTTCCTTGCCCTTGACCGACTCGAGCCCGCGCATCGCCCCGTCGCGCGCGGCATCGATCTCGGCCTCGGGGCCGGAGAGGTAGAGCCGCCCGTAGGCGCCGAAGAGCTGCGCGTCGATGAGCTTCACGTGCGCCGCCTTGAGGGCCTCGTTGCAGGCGAAGGCGATGTAGCCGGCGGGCTCGGTCTCGAGGATCAAGAGCGACTCCCCGGCCAGCAGCATGTCGCCGTAGCGGATCTTGTTGATGAGCTGTGCGTGGTAGGGCTCGACCGCGCGGATCACCTGGTCCGACACCACGCGCGGCTTCACGCGCTCGTGCTCGTCGAGCTTGAGGTAGTCGAGCACCGCCTGCCCGCCGATGCGCACCTGGCCCTTGTCCCACTCGTGGATCTCGAGCAGGCCGAACGCGCGCTCGACCACCATGATGGCCGGCGTGCAGCGCGTCGCCTTCAGCGCCACGTCCATGATGCGGTTGATGATCAGCCCCGGCGCGGTCTCGATGAACATGGAGGCCACGCCCGCGACCGGCAGGAAGCCGCGCGCGGTGGTGCCGATGAAGGCGGCGAGCTGGGGCTGGAGGTCGTCGAGGAAGACGTAGGTGCGCAGCGTCACGTCGGCCATGGCGCGCACGTTAGCCTGACCCGCGCGGGGCGTCAATGCGCGTGGCATGCCGCTCCAGGAGGGGCACATCCTCCAGAGGGAGGGCGGTACCGCCGGGCGCTACAGCTCGGCGAGCCGCTGCCACAGCGACTCCACTTCGGCCCGCAGGCGCTGGTAGCTCGCGATCAGCTCCTTCGCCCGCGCGCCGTCGTGGTAGACCTCGGGGTCGGCGAGCCGGGTCTCGAGCTCGCGCATCTTCGTCTCCCGCGTCTCGATGTCCTTCTCGACGCGCTGGATCTCCCGCGCGCGCTGCTGGCGGCTGGCGCGCTCGGCACGCGACTCGCCCCGCGGGGCGGGGGCGGGCCGGGGTGCCCCG
>CAYHRW010000226.1:0-4789 GCA_964359105.1 uncultured bacterium | reverse complement strand
GGACCTCGCGGCCGGGATCTACCTGGTCCGGCTCGAGACCCGGCTCGGCGTGCGCTCCGTGCTTGACGCGCGCCCGGCGCTGCGCGCAGGCTCGCCGCATGGCCTCGTTCCAGTGCCACGCCTGCGGTGCGCCGGTGCCGTTCGACGAGCCGATCCCGCGCGAGTCATCGTGCGAGGGCTGCGGCGCCGACCTGCGAGCGTGCCGCAACTGCCGCCACCACGACCCGCGCTACAACAACTCCTGCCGCGAGACCATGGCCGACCTGGTCGAAGACCACGCGCGCCGGAACTTCTGCGAGTATTTCTCGTTCTCGCGCGAGCCGTTCGTCGCGAGCGCCGGGCAGAGCGCGCGCGCGGCCGAGGCGCGCGCGAAGCTCGGGGAGCTGTTCGGGAAAAAGCCGGACGGCCGGGCCGAGGACGAAGACGAGAAGTAGTGGGCCGGGCGTACTTACCGGCGCCCGCTCCCGGCGGCGGGCCCGGGAGCGAGGAGCGACCGCTCCGCCTTTGCCGTTGACGCGCGCCCCCGCTCGTGGTTGCCTGAAGTCGCCCTCCCGCTGGACCCTCGAACGTCCGCCCGGACCTGCGAGCGTCCGTCTGGACCCACGACAGTCCGCCCCGCGCCGCCCCCGTTGACATGCTTCGCAATCTTGCGAATAATGGGGGTGTCGCGATGCCGGCGACGGAAGTGCTCTACTACCGGGGGGCGGAATCCGTTCCCCTGCTCGATTGGCTGGATGGCCTGCAGCTCAGAGCTCGCTACCGATGCCTCGCACGTCTGAAGCGCCTCGAGGACTGCGGCCACGAGTTGCGTCGGCCGATCGCCGACTACCTCGGGGCCGGGATCTACGAGCTTCGGGCCGCTTGCGAAGGGGTGAACTACCGGATGCTCTACTTCTTCCACGGCCGGAGCGCGGCTGTCGTATCTCACGGCTTCGTGAAACAGAGGGCGACCGTCCCGCTGGCTGAGATTCAGAGGACTGTCGAACGCAAGAGACGATTCGAGCAATCACCGGTTGCGCACACCTTCAAACCAGGACTCTGAAGCCATGGCACGCAAGCATCGATTTCATTCCGCCGCTCTCGAGTACACATTCAGGCGCTACGTGGGAGAAGACCCCAGGCAGCTCGCTGACTTCGAAGAGGTGCTGGCGGAAGACGAGATGGCATTCATGATCTTCAAGCTCCGCACGAAGGCCGGCCTCACGCAAGCCGCGCTGGCGAAGCGCGTGGGGACCACGGCCTCGGTGATCTCGCGTCTCGAGGACGCGGACTACGAGGGCCACTCGCTCGCGATGCTCAGGCGCGTCGCGGCGGCGCTCGGGAGGCGCGTCGAGATCCGGTTCGTGCCCGACAGGGAGAAGCGCGCGGCGAAGGCCAGGCGCCCCGCGAAGCGGAAGCGTGCCCCGAAGTCGAGACGGACCGCGAAGGAGAACGGAGCCCGCCGCCGGCGCGCGGCCTGAGCGCCAGCTCCGCGGCGCCCGACGGCCCGGCGAACGCATCCTCCGCGCGCCTCCTGAGCGCTGATCCCGCGCCGCCCTTCCGCCGTCGGACCACGACAGGAGCGTGGCGACCGGGCGCCGACCGGGCATCCCCGTTCTCCCCACCGCCTGGTGCAGAACCGGTGGGGCCACACCGGCGCTCGCGAGCGCTCGTGACGCTACGCAAATCCCAGCGCCGCTTTGACTTTTCCGCCTCCGCTGGCCTACTTTGGCCGCTCCCCGAGGAGGTCCTGGATGATCCGAAGCATGACCGGGTACGGGTCGGCCGATCTCGAGCGCGACGGCCAGCGCCTGTCGGCCGAGATCCGTTCGGTCAACCACCGCTACTGCGAGGTGGCGCTGCGCGCCCCGAAGGTCGTCTCGCTCTTCGAGGACCAGATCCGCCAGGTCATCCAGGACCGCTTCTCCCGCGGCAAGTTCAACCTCAACATCACCTGGACCGGGGCGGGGGAGACCGGCGAGGAGCTCAAGCTGAACGAGCCGGTCGCCGACCGCTACGTGGCGCTGCTCGAGCGGCTGCGCGAGCGCTACCACATGGACAGCGGGCTCGACCTGCGCACGCTGGCCGCGCTCCCCGACGTGTTCACCTGGGAGCACACGGCGCTCTCCGACGAGGAGACCTGGGCGATGGTCAAGGACCTGGTCGGGCGCGCCTGCGACAACATGAACCTGATGAAGGCGCGCGAGGGGCAGTCGCTGGCGCGGGATTTCGAGCAGCGGCTTGACCTGGTGCGCACCCAGCTCGAAATCGTGGCCGAGCGCGCGCCGCTGCGCCCGCCGGAGGCCAAGGAGCGGCTGATGGCGCGGCTCAAGGTGCTGCTCGGCGACATCGAGATGGACCCGGTGCGCATCGCGCAGGAGATCGCGCTCATGGTGGACCGGCTGGACTTCACCGAGGAGTGCGTGCGGCTCTCGGCCCACCTCGAGCAGTTTCGCTCGCTGGTCGAGGGTCCGGAGCTGGCCGGCCGCAAGCTCAACTTCCTGCTCCAGGAGATGAACCGCGAGGTCAACACCATCGGCGCGAAGGCCAACGACATCGCGGTGGCGCGCGCGGTCATCATCATGAAGGAAGAGACCGAGCGCCTGCGCGAGCAGGTGCAGAACGTGGAGTGAGCGTGCACGGCACCGAGTCCAGCCCGCGCATCGCCCCGGCCGACGCGATCCCGTTCGCGTTCGAGCCGGGCGGCTTCCTGCTCGTGCTCACCGGCCCGAGCGGCGCGGGCAAGGGCACGCTGGTGGACCACCTGGTCGCGTCGCGCGGCGACTGCGTCTTCTCGATCTCGGCCACGACGCGGCCGCGGCGGGCGAGCGAGGTGGACGGCGTGCAGTACGAGTTCGTCTCGCGCGAGGAGTTCGAGCGCCGGCGCTCCGCCGGCCTGTTCCTGGAGTGGGCCGAGGTGCACGACCACCTTTACGCCACGCCCGCGCGCTTCGTGGACGAAGGCGTGCGCGCGGGGAAGATCGTGGTGCTCGACGTGGACGTGCAGGGCGGCGCGAGCGTGCGCAGGGCGCGCACCGACGCGGTGTCGGTGTTCATCTACCCGCCCTCCATCGACGCCTTGCGGCAGCGGCTGCTCACGCGGAACACCGACCCGCCGGACGTGGTCGAACGCCGGCTCAGGAACGCCCCGGGCGAGCTGGCCCAGTGGCGCGAGTACGACTACCTGGTGATGAACGACGACCTGGAGCCGGCAGTCGCCCGGCTCGAGGCGATCGTGGATGCCGAGCGTGCGCGCGTGAAGCGCCTGCGCCCGGCGCCCTGACGCGAATACCCCCGGTAAGGAGAACGAGACCCCATGACCAAGCTGGCTTCCCTGATCCCGCCGCAAGGCAGCAACAAGTACGAGCTGGCCATCGTCGCCGCGCGCGAGGCGCGCCGGCTCAACGACTGGACGCGCCGCACCGGCGAGACGATCACCGGCAAGGTGACCACCGCCGCGCTCGAACGCACCCTCCGCGGGGAGGTCCCCTACTTCTACGAGGACTCGCCCCCGCCGCAGCAGTAGGCGCGCCGTGCTCAGCGGCCGCACGGTGGTGGTCGGCGTCTCGGGCGGGATCGCCGCCTACAAGACCTGCGAGCTGGTGCGCCTGCTGCGCGGCCAGCACGCCGCGGTGATCGTGGTGATGACCGAGGCGGCGCGCGAGTTCGTGACGCCGCTCACCTTCCAGGCGCTGTCCGGCAACCCGGTCGTGACCACGCTGTGGGGCGACCAGCAGCCGCGCTTCGGACTGCCCGAGGGGAGCAGGGCCAGGGTGCGCGGCAAGGTCGAGCACATTGATGTCGCCGAGGCGGCCGACTGCCTGGTCATCGCGCCCGCCACCGCCGACCTGATGGCGCGGCTGGTGCACGGCGAGGCGCCCGACGCGCTCACCACCATCGCGCTCGCGAGCCGCGCGCCGCTGGTGGTCTGCCCGGCGATGGACCTCGAGATGTGGCGCCAGAGCGCGACCCGGGCAAACGTGCGCGCGCTCGAGGCCCGCGGTGCGATCGTGGTGGGACCGGCGAGCGGGCCGCTCGCCTCGGGGCTCGCCGGCCCGGGCAGGCTCGCCGAGCTGCCGGCGATCGTCGAGGCCGTGGTGCGCGTGGTCGAGCGGCGCGCGAGCCTCGCCGGCGTCCGGGTGCTGGTGGGCGCGGGGCGCACCGAAGAGCCGCTCGACCCGGTGCGCGTGCTGACCAACCGCTCGAGCGGGCGCATGGGGTTCGCGCTCGCCGAGGCGGCGCGCGACCGCGGCGCCGAGGTCACGCTGGTGGCGGGGCCGGCCAGCGTCGAGCCGCCGCACGGCGTGACGCTGGTGCCGGTGACGACCGCGGCCGAGATGGGCCGCGCGCTGGCGCAGGCCGCGCCGCGCGCGGCGATGGTGCTGATGGCCGCGGCGGTCGCCGACTACCGGCCGGTGAAGACATCGCGCGAGAAGCTCAAGCGCACGGACCGGAGGCTGACGCTCGACCTGGAGCCCAACCCCGACATCCTGGCGGGGCTCGCCGCGCGGCGGAAGCCCGGTCAGGTGTTCGTGGGCTTCGCGCTCGAGACCTCGCATGGTGTGAAGAACGCGCGCGCGAAGCTGGCGAAGAAGGGTCTCGACCTGGTGGTGCTCAACGCGCCCGGCGCCGGCATCGGCGGCGAGACGAACGAGGTGACGCTGGTCGAGCCGAAGGTGGAGAGGAAGCTGCCGCGGATGTCGAAGCGCGAGGTGGCCGAGATCGTGCTCGACCGCGCGCTCGAGCTGCGCGCGGCGCGGGCGGGACGGGGGAAGACGCGGGCCGCCTCCACCGTGGCACGGCGCCCGCG
>CAYHRW010000225.1:0-4868 GCA_964359105.1 uncultured bacterium | reverse complement strand
CCCGGGTACTTGCCGGTGATGAAGTCGGTGAGGTAGCGGACCTCGGCCTCGCGCTCGGCCGAGAGGTGCTTGACCATATCGCCGATCGAAATCAGCCCCGCCAGGCGCCCGCCCTCGATCACCGGCAGGTGCCGGATGCGCTCGCGGGTCATGATCGCCATGCAGTCCTCGATCGGGTGATCGGGGCCGAGGCAGATCAGCTTCCCGGTCATGACCTCGCGCACCGGCGTGGCGTGCGCGTCCCGCTGCTCGAGCGCGACGCGCCGCAGGAAGTCGCGCTCGGTGAAGATCCCGACGATGTCGTCCCCGTCCATCACCACCAGCGATCCGGCGCCGTTCTCCACCATCTTCACCAGCGCCTCGAAGGCGGTGGCTCCCGGGGAGATGACGTGGACCTGTCTGCCCTTGCGGGCGAGGATCTCCGTGACTCGACTCATGGGCGCCTCCTCCACGAAAGCGCGGTCGGTCGGCGACCGGGACGCGATCGGCGCGTCCCCGGCCCGCGCACGGCCGGATTGTGGCACAGGGGAAGCCCCGGTGGGAACGCCCTGCCCGGGAGGGGTCAGCGCCCGCCCGGCCCGCGGACGGGAGCCGGACCTTGTCGAAGGAGCACGGTGCGCCCTCGAGACGCGCGGCGCTCCCTGCGCCCGCTACCGCTTCCGCGCCTTCGCCCCGCGCGGGCGGTCGTCGTACTTGCGGAACAGCCTGGTCTGCCGCGTCTCCATCGAGACCGGGCGGCCGGCGCTCCAGACCTGCTCGACGCGGGTGGTGATCTCGAGCGGGTCGCCGTCAGTCACGATCAGGTCGGCGAGCTTGCCCGGCTCGATCGAGCCCACCCGGTCGGCGACACCCAGGATCTGCGCCGGGTAGAGCGTCACGCTCTTCAGGGCCTCGTCCCGCGGCAGCCCGAACGCCGCGGCCATGGCCGCATGGTAGGCCAGGTTCCTCGCGTTCGTCGCGCCGAACGGCGAGCCGCCGTCGCTCACGCAGAACCGCACGCCGGCCTTCCACAGTTTCGCAGGCCCGGTGAACGCCTCGTCGTAGGGCTCGTAGCCGCGCCGCGGCAGCGCCAGCGTGGGACCGGCGATCACGGCGATGCCGCGCGCCTTCAGCTCGTCGGCCACGCGCCACGCGTCGCCGCCGCCCACCAGCACGACGTTCGCGAGCTTCTCCTCGTCCGCGAACCGGAGCGCTGCCTTGATCTGGTTGAGCGCCGCGGCGTGGAAGAACACCGGGATCTCGCCGCGCAGCGCCCGCCCCATCGCGTCCCACTTCACGTCGCGGTCGTGGCGCGGGATGCCCGCCTTCCCCTCGGCGGCGCGCGCGGTCCAGTAGGCGCGCGCGTCGGCGAACGCCTGCCGGATGGCCGCGATCGCCTGGTCGCGCGCCTTCTTCTGCTCCTCGTCGCTGCGGACCTCGTACCAGCCCCGCACCGGCGTCTGGCCCGGCCACTGCACGTGGAGGCCGACCGGCGCGCGGACCGTCATGTCCTCGAAGGTCCAGCCATCGAGGTGGACGAGCGCGGAGGTGCCGCTGATGGCCCCGCCGCGCGGCACCACCAGCGCGGTGGTGATGCCGTTCACGCGCGCCACCGGGAGCAGATCGCTCTCCGGGTTGATGCCGATCTCGGCGCGGATGTTGGGGTTGGTGGTGCCGGTCTCGGAGAAGTCGTTGGTGCCCGCGACGCTCGCGACCTCGGTGAGTCCGAGCACGGTGTTCGCCGAAACCAGCCCCGGGTAGACGTGCTTGCCGGCCAGCGGCACGACGCGGGTGTTCGGCACCGGCGTGAGGTCGGTGCCGACCGCGACGATCCGGCCCTCCTCGATGACGATGGTGGCGTTCTCCAGCACCGGCCCGCTCACGGTGTGCACCGTGGCGCCGGTCAGCGCGAGGGATTCGGACCGCGCGACGTTCGCGGGCATCGCGGCCGCGAGCACGCACAGCAGCGCGCGCCGGATCATCGCTCGCCCCCCGAGTTCTGGAGCGCGCGCCGCGCGGTCTCGGACAGGAACGCGTGCTCGTCGCCGTGCACGCCGCAGGCGTTGCCGCTCATGTCGGTCTCCTCCAGGTAGCGCGGCGGCCGGGCCCGCGCCGCCTGCGCTCCTCCGCCACCCTCCTTCTTCGCGGCCCGCGCCTTCGCGATCAGCGCGTCGCGCTCCTTCGCCAGCGCTTCGCGGCCGGCCAGGTCGGCCTCGCGGTCGAAGTACTTCCGGCCCTCGACCCAGGTCTGCTCGCAGCGCGAGAAAGGCGAGAGCGGCGTGCCGCTCCAGATCGCGAAGTCGGCGTCCTTGCCCGCCTCGAGCGAGCCCACGCGGTCCGCGACGTGGAGCTGCCTGGCCGGGTTCAGCGTGACGAACTTGATGGCCTCCGCGGGCGGCACGCCGCCGTACTTCACCGCCTTCGCGGCCTCGGTGTTCAGCCGGCGGGCCAGCTCGGCGTCGTCCGAGTTGTAGGAGACGGTCACCCCGCGGTCCCACATCAAGTAGCCGTTGTAGGGGATCGCGTCGAGGACCTCGAACTTGTAGGCCCACCAGTCGCTGAACGTGCTGCCGCCGGCGCCGTGCGCGGCCATCTCGTCGGCCACCTTGTAGCCCTCGAGCACGTGCTGGAACGTGGCGATGCGGAAGCCGAACTCCTCGGCCACGCGCATGAGCATGAGGATCTCGTCCTGGCGGTAGGCGTGCGGGTGGACGAATCGCTTCCTCTCCAGCACCTCGGCGAGCGCGTCGAGCTGGAGATCGCGACGCGGCGGACCCGGGCGCTTCTTCGCCTTCCACTCGTCCCACGCCTCGCGGTAGTCACGCGCGCGGGTGAACGCGTCGCGGATCACCTGCTCCACACCGCCGCGGGTCTGCGGGTAGCGCCCGCCGCCGAACGGGTCGCGCGCGCCGAAGTTCGACTGCTTGGGGTTCTCGCCGAGCGCGAACTTGATGGTCCCCGGCGCGGGGCCGAACAGCAGGCGGTCGGGGGGCTCGCCCCACTTGAGCTTGATCACCGCGCACTGCCCGCCGATGGCGTTGCACGAGCCGTGGAGCAGGTGGGACATGGTCACGCCGCCCGCCAGCTCGCGGTAGATGTTGATGCTCTCCGAGTTGATGACGTCCTGGATGCGCACCTCGGCGGTCACGCTGTTGGTGCACTCGTTGACGTTGCCGAGGATGGCCCAGTGGTTGTGGCAATCAATGATGCCGGGCGAGACGTGCCTGCCCGTGCCGTCCACCACCAGCGCGCCCTTCGGCGGCGCGAGTTCGCGGCCCACCGCGGCGATCTTCCCGTCCTTCACCAGCAGGTCCGCGTTCCTGAGCGTGCCCCGCGGCCCCGCGGTCCAGAGCGTGGCGTTCTTCACCAGCACCGTGCCCGGCGCGGCGGGCGGTGCGGCGCGCCAGGCCTCGGTGTTCCCCATCACCAGTGGCACCGGCACGGGCTCGTCCTGCTTCGCGGGCTTCGCGGCCTCCGGCACGCGCGTCCCGGTCACGGCGTGCGCGCCCACGCCTGCGACGGCGAGGGTGCCGCTGAGCCGGTCCTCCTTCGCCGCGAGATCGAAGCGCTCGGGCGGTTCGCTCCCGCGCCGCACCGTGAAGCGCAGGCGGCCGCCCTCGAGCGTGACGCCGGTCGCCCGGAGCGTGTCGGCGTCCACCACCAGCTTCACCGCGGTGTCCTTGTCCACGGTGACGGAGAGCGCGTGCGCCCGCTCGCCCCACGAGATCTTCCAGTCGCCCTTCGCGGTCTCGTCGGGCTTCTCGACCTCGTAGCGGTTGCCGTCCACCCACACCTCGCGCACCTTGCCCTTCTCGGAGAACAGCTCGCCGCGGGTCACGGTGAGGTTCGCGTTCTTCCCGGGCGCGAGCGAGCCGAGCCGGTCGGCGAGCCCGAGCAGCTTCGCGGGCACGGTGGTGACCGCGGCGAGCGCCCGATCGGGCGCGAGCCCGCGCCCGACGGCCTTCGCCACGTTCGCGCGGAAGCCCTTCGGGTCCTTGAGCCCGTTCGCGGTGAGCGCGAACGTGACCCCGGCGCGCGCCAGCGCCGCCGGGTTGCCGGGGGCCTCGTCCCAGTGGCGCAGCTCCTCGGTCGCGACCTCGAGCGCGTCGGCGGGGTCGGAGACGTCGGGCGGGTCGGGGAACGCGACCGGCACGACGAGCGGCACGCCGGCCGCGGCGATCTCCCGCGCGCGCTTGTACTCGTCGCCCGCTCCCACCACCTGCGCCGCGATCCCCGCCTCCTTCGCGAGCGCGGCCGCGCGCAGCACCTCGAGCATCTCGTCGGCGACGAACAGCGCGGGCTGCGATCCCGCGACCACCGGCGCGAGCGCCTCCCACGACAGGTTCTCGACCGGACGCTCGCCCGCCTGCGGGTTCTTCGCGTAGAGCGCGTGCGCCTCGCGGTACCACTTCGCGTCGAGCAGCGCCTGCCGCACCACCGCGATCGCGCCCATCAGCGAGCCCGGATAGCCGTCGGTCGCAGGCTCGAGCGCGATCACCTGCGCGGCGTCGGCCCGCACCACGTTCGCGTTGGGCGCGCCGTCGCCCAGGCCGACCACCGCGCTCTGCCCGCGCAGGATGCCGCGCCGCGGCGCGACCTGCGCGACCGCGAAGCCGGCCGCGCGCAGCGACTCGACCTGGTCCCGCGGGAGCGGCAGCGATTCGACGACGCGGACTTCCGGCCGCACCGTGGCCAGCTCGTGCGCCGCGCCGCGCGCCGGCTGGGGCGCAGATGGCGCGGGGGATCCGCCCGGCCGCGCGCCCGGACCGGACGGCGTCGCGCCGGGGGCGGCCGGCGCGTCCGCCGGCCTCCCCCACGCGGCCCCCCGCCCCGGGTGCACGGTGAGGCGGGCGCCCGGCCCCCCCCCCGCGGCGGGCCGCCCCGGCCCC
>CAYHRW010000224.1:0-4908 GCA_964359105.1 uncultured bacterium | reverse complement strand
GCGCACAGGTGGGCCGCGGCGCGGCAGCCCGCCGGGCTGCTGAACTCGACCACCACGTCCCCGGCTTCGACGTGCGGCGCGGCGTCCCGGGCGTAGCCCGCGCCCGTCCCGGCCGGGTCCACCCGCGCCTTGAGGGCGAAGCCGGCGGCGGCGGCGACCGCCTGCTCGACCGCGCGCCCCATGCGGCCCGCGGCCCCGATCAACACGAGCGGGATCATCCCAGGCTCGCGCGCACCGCGGCCGGCAGCTCCACGCCGGACTCGTCCGCCGCCTTGAGGACCGCCCGGGCGCTCGACTCCTCCACCGGCACCAGCGGCAGGCGGAGCTCGTTCTCGATCAGTCCCATCGCCGCGAGCAGGTACTTGACCGGCCCGGGGTTCGACTCGATGAACAGCGCCTTGAAGAGCGGCTGCAGCCTGCGGTGGGCCGTCTCGGCCTCGCGCATGCGCCCGGCCCGCGCGTGGTCGGTGAGCGCGCGCATCGCGCGCGGCGCGGCGTTCCCCGCCACCGACACGACGCCCGCAGCGCCCACCGCCATCATCGGCAACGTCAGCGAGTCGTCGCCCGAGAGCAGGGTGAGCCGGGTGCGCGCGCGGATGGCGCTCGCCTGGTCGAGGCTGCCCGAGGCCTCCTTGACCGCGACCACGTTCGGCAGGTGCTGCACCTTCTCGAGCGTCTCGGGCAGGGTGTTCGTCCCGGTGCGCCCCGGCACGTTGTAGAGGATGAGCGGCAGCTTCGTGCTCTTCGCCACCGCGGTGAAGTGCGCGACCTGCCCCTTCGGCGTGGGCTTGTTGTAGTAGGGCGTCACGATCATCGCCCCGTCGAGGCCCAGCTCCTCGGCCAGCTTCGTGAGCACGATCGAGTCGGCGGTGCTGTTCGTGCCGCTGCCGGCCACCAGCGGGATGCGCCCGCGCACCTGCTCCCGGGCAAAGGCCCACAGGCGGCGGCGTTCCTCGAGCGTGCAGGTCGCGGCCTCGCCGGTCGAGCCCGAGACCACGATGCACTCGGTCCCGCCCTCGATCAGGAAGTCCACCAGCCGCGCGGTCGCCTCGTAGTCGATCTCGCCGTTCCGGAACGGCGTCACCATCGCGACAGTCAGTCCTTCGAACATCTCAGCCTCCACGCGCGGCGGGCTCCGGCGCACATTCGGTCCACTCCCCGCTGAACGCCACCTCGGCGGGCCCGGTGAGGCGCACGTCCCAGCCCTCGCCGTCCCGCGCGAACGATACCACCAGCGCATCGCCGCCCGCCGTGACCACCGTGATCGGCGAGCGCTCGCCCGCGGCCGCCGCCCACAGCGCCGAGGCGATCGCGCCGCTCCCGCACGCCGGCGTCTCGCCCTCGACCCCGCGCTCCCAGGTGCGCATCGCGAGCCGCGCGGCGCCGAGCGTCGCCACGAAGTCCACGTTGGCGCCGGCCGGGGCGAAGCGCGGGTGCCAGCGCAGCGCGCGGCCGTGCCCGGCGAGCGGCACCAGCTCCACGTCCGCGACGCCCACCACGAAGTGCGGCACGCCCGCCACCACCCGCCGGCCGCTGAAGCTCTCCCCGGCCGCCGCGACCTCCTCCAGTGCGCCCGCCGCGCCCACGCGCCCGAAGTGGAGCTCGATGCCGCGCCCGTCCCCGGTGCGCCGCGCCTCCTGGACGCCGGCGCCGCTCGCGAAGCGCACAGTGCCGTCCTTCCCGAGCCCGCGGTCAAGCGCGAAGCGGGCGAGGCAGCGCGCGCCGTTGCCGCAGAAGTCGGCCGGCCGCCCGTCGCTGTTGCAGTACCGCATCGCGAAGTCCAGCCCGCTCTCGCGCTCGAGCAGCAGCACGCCGTCGGCGCCCACGCCGCGGCGGCGGTCGCACAGCCGCGCGAACAGCGCCGCGCGATCCGCGGGCAGGAACGGTTCGCGGTGGTCGATCACCACGAAGTCGTTCGCGGCGCCGTGCATCTTGACGAACCGGATCCTCATGGGCCTCCGAGTACCCGACGCAGCCGCAGCACGACGTCGGTGAGGGTCGCAGCCGGCTCGACCTGGACGACCTCGACGGGGCTCGCGGGCTCGAGGTCCACGCGCCACGCCCGGTTGCGATCGCGATCGCGGAACGCGCGCACCGTCCAGGCGCCCGCGGCCAGCTCGAGGTCGAAGGCGCCCTTCGAATCGGGGTCCACCACCACGCGCCGGCTCGAGTCGGCCTGCGAGATGGCCGCCACGCGGATCACGCCCAGGCTGTCGCCGGTGGAGTCTACCACCACCCCGCGCACGTGCCCGGGCGCGCGCGGATTCACCACGTGGAGCAGCAGCCCGCTCACCCGGGCAACGCCGGCCGACAGGTCGAGGACGGTGTCGGCCGGCGCGAGCACGTCCTTGTCGGGCTCGAACGAGCGGTTGTTGTTCAGGTCCGCGAACGCCCACAGCCGGTAGCGTCCGGGCACCGGCAGCCCCGGGATGCGGAAGCGCCCGTCGGTGTCGGCGAGGCCGATCGCGTCGAAGTCGCGCGCCGTCGAGTCGGGGGCCTTCGGCCACGCGTAGCACCAGAGCCTGGTGCCCTGCGCGGCGAAGCCGCGCGCCTCGATCGTCCCCTCGAGCAGCCCGGCCGGGAAGCTGTCCGCGGTGCTGAACACGAGGGTCTTCCCCTCGGCGAGCGCGTTGCCGTGCCGGTCGCGCGCGCTGGAGCCGACCACGAGCGTGTAGGTCTGGCGGGTCCTGAGCGGCTGCTCGAGCACGAGCGTCAGGGTGCGCGCGCTCCAGCGCCGCTGGCGGATGTCCACGCGCGGCGCGAGCGCCACCGCGTCGCCGGTGGAGCGCGGTTCCATGCCCTCGCTGAACGTGAGCGAGAGCTTCGCGTCCAGCGCCACGCGCGCCGCGCCCGAGTCGGGGAACGCCGAGATCACGCGCGGCGGCGTGATATCGGGCGGACCGCCCGAGGGCGGGCCCTTCTTCGCGCACGAGGCGGCGGCGAGCAGCAGCAACGGCGCCAGCGCGGCCACGTGCCACGGTCCGCGCCGGGATGCAGCCAGGGCGCGCATCAGGCCCTCGGGTGCGCCTGCTGGTAGGCCTTCTTGAGGTGGCTCTTCGTCACGTGCGTGTACACCTGCGTGCTCGCCAGCGAGCGGTGGCCGAGCAGCTCCTGGATGGCGCGCAGGTCGGCGCCGCGGTCGAGCAGGTGGCTCGCGAACGAGTGCCGGAGCGCGTGGGGCGTGACGCCGAGCCCGCCTGCCACCTCACCGAGCCGCTGCCGGACCACGCGCTGCACGGTGCGGCCGGAGAGCCGGGCGCCGCGCGGGCCGGTGAACACCGGCTCGTCGCCGCGCGGGCGCGGCACGCTCGCCGCTCGCCGCGACGCGGCGGCGAGATAGCGGTCGAGCGCGGCGAGCGCTCCCTCGCCCACCGGCACGATGCGCTCGCGCCGGCCCTTGCCGCGCACGCGCAGCAGCCCCGCCGCGGGGTCCACATCCCCGCGGTTCAGGCCCACCAGCTCGGAGAGCCGGAGCCCCGACGAGTACGCCAGCTCGAGCAGCGCGCGGTCACGCAGCGCGGCGGGGTCGCCCGCCGCGGCCAGGCGGTCGAGAGCCTTCGCGAGGTCGAGCACCGGCAGGGTGCGCGGCAGCCGCTTCGGCAGCCGCGGGAACGGGATGACGCGGGCCGGGTCGCGCGCGATCACGCCGCGCCGCAGGCAGTAGCGCGAGAAGCTGCGCCACGCGGCCAGCGCACGCGCCGCGCTCGCCGCCGAGTGGCGGGTCCGGTAGAGCATGCGCAGCGCGTGCTCGAGCAGCTCGCGCGTCCACCGGTCCGGGGCCACGGGCTTGCCCTCGCCGCCGGCCAGGTCGAGCACCCGGGCGATGTCGCGGCGGTAGGCGGCCACGGTGTGGCGCGAGGCGCGGCACTGGGCGGCCAGCTCGCTCAGGAACCGCTCGAGCGCCTCACGCACCGATGGCTTCCGGCGCGAACGCCATCTTGCAGCGGACGCAGCGCAGCTCGAGGCCTTTCCTGGTCTCCTTCTCCACCAGGAACGGCGCTCCGCAGTTCGGGCACGGGCTGAGCCGCGGACGGTCCCACACGGCGAACTTGCAGTCGGGGTAGCGCGTGCACCCGTAGAAGACCTTGCCGCGGCGGGTGCGGCGCTCGGCGATCTCGCCCTGCCCGCACTCGGGGCAGCTGACCCCGAGCGTCAGGGGCTTCGTGAACTTGCACTCCGGCCGGCGCGAGCACGAGATGAAGCGCCCGAAGGGCCCGTTGCGCGCCACCAGCGGCGCGCCGCACAGGTCGCAGCTGCCCTCGACCGGGGTGGGCATCTCGGCGGCGTCCACCGGGCGCGTGTACCGGCACTCGGGGTACCCCGGGCAGGCCAGGAACGGGCCGCGGCGGCCGTACTTCTTCACCAGCATGCGCCCGCAGGTCGGGCACGCGATGTCGGTGCTCTCCTCGACCCTCTGCTTGTGCTGCTTGTGCGCCTTCTCCGCCTGCTCGAGGTCCTTGCTGAACGGCCCCCAGAAGTCGTGGACCACCTGGTGCCATTCCTGCTGGCCCTCCTCGATCCCGTCGAGCTCCTCTTCCATCGCGGCGGTGAACCTGACGTTGAAGACGTCGGGGAACGTGCCGACCAGCAGCCGGTTCACCGCCATGCCGAGGTCGGTGGGCACCAGCCTCCCCTTGTCGCGCTCGACATACTCGCGCGAGGTGATGGTGCCGACGATGGTGGCGTAGGTGCTGGGCCGCCCGATGCTCTCCTCCTCGAGCGTCTTGACCAGCGAGGCCTCGGTGTAGCGCGGCGGCGGCTGCGTGAAGTGCTGCTCGGGCCGCACCGCCTCCACCTCCTCCTTCACCGGCACGCGCGCCACCGTGAGCGGGGTGCCGGCCGACAGCTCGGGGAGCCGCGACTCGCCCGCCTCGTCCTCCTCGTCCACACCGTAGAGCTTCTGGAAGC
>CAYHRW010000223.1:0-4914 GCA_964359105.1 uncultured bacterium | reverse complement strand
CCGCAGGCGCGCACGCACCGCTCCGCGCAAGGGCGCAAGCCGCACGCACCGCTCCCGGCGGAAGCGAAAAGGCCCCGGCGCTCGGGCACCGGGGCCTTTTCGCAATGCGTCCGTCCGCCGGTCTACTTGAGGGCCGACTCCTTCATGGCCTTCGCGATCCGGAACTTGAGCACGGTCTTGGCCGGGATCTTGATGGGCTCGCCGGTCTGCGGGTTGCGGCCCATGCGCGCCTTGCGCTTCACGACCACGAGCTTGCCGACGCCCGGCAACACGAACCCGTTCCTGGCCTGCTTCGCAGCCAGGGTCGCGATCTCCTCGAGGATCTGCGTGCCCTGCTTCTTCGTGAGGTCGAACTTGCTCGCGATGTAGCCGGCGACCTGGGACTTCGTCATCATCTTGGCCATGGTTCCTTCCTCTCCATTGGTGGGGTACGAGCGACGAATCCGGACGGGCACGTTCGTGTGCCTTAGCCGCGAGTGGGTATAGCAAGCGCACCCGCATTTTCAAAGGACTATTTCGCGCCCGCAGCGATTTCGAGTACGGCTGGAGCGGGCGAAACGCGGTGCATAATCCGGGCCGCGGCTGGCGCGGCTCTGGGCGGGGTCGGCGCGCGACCTCAGCGCGCCGCCCGCCGGAGCAGGTGCGCTCGGCCACGACACCGTCCGCGACTGGGACGCGATCGCCCGGCGGGAACGCGGGTTCGCTCGCTCGACCGCCCGCCCCGAGCGGCGCGCGTGCGCGCAGGTGTCTCGCGGGCGGATCGGGGCGCGCAGTCGGCGGGTGCTCTCCCTCCACGCGAAGCACCCGACTCAACCTCATCGCGCGACTCAGGCTATGTGCGTTCCAGCCCCGTGGATAGCGGCCGCCCGGCCCCCTCGCCGGGAGCCGGGCGGTTTCGCTCGGCGCAACTTCCGAAGCAGGGCTATTCGAGCCGGACCAGGCGCCGCGTGGCGGTGGCGCCCGCGGCCGAGGCGCGCACGAAGTAGACGCCTGCCGGCGCCCGCCGCCCCCGCTCGTCGAGCCCGTTCCAGCCGAGCGCGTGGCGGCCGGCCTCGGCGCGGCCCGCGAGCAGCGTGCGCACCCGCCGGCCGGAGGCATCGAAGATGGCGGCCTCGGCGGAGCCCGCCGCCGGCAGGATCAGCTCGAGCCGGCAGGCTCCGCGGGCCGGGTTCGGCGCGGGTGCCGAGAGCGCGAGCCGGGTCGCCGGCGCAGGCGGGCCGACCGCCACCGGCAGCTCGCTCAGGTCGATCTTCCACTGGGAGCGCCCGTGCGTGGCGGCCACCAGCGTGCGCGAGCCCTGGTGGAGCGTGAGGTCGAACACCGCCTGCAGCGGCATGCCCTGCCCGAACGGGTACCAGGTGCCGCCGGTGTTGCGGGTGATGTAGACGCCCACGTCGGTGGCGAGGTAGAGCGTGGCGCGGTCGCTCGGGTCCACGATCAGGTCGTTGGCCGGCACGTCCGGCAGGTTGCCGGCGATCGAGGTCCAGGTGCTGCCGTTGTCCGTGCTGCGGTAGACGTGGGCGAGGTGCTCGTCCTGCCCGAAGCCCGAGAGCGTGACGTAGACCATCTGGCTGTCCGCCGGGTCCGCGGACACGCGGGTCACGGAGCGCACCGGGAGGCCGGCGGAGATGTTGGTCCAGCCCCCGCCGCCGTCCAGCGAGCGCCACACCAGTCCGTCGTCAGTGCCGGCGTAGTAGATGCGCGGGCTCGCGGGCGAGATCTCGAGCGTGGAGATGGTATGGAAGACCAGGTTCGAGGGCGTGTTGAACGTGAGGTCCGGGCTCACATCCACCCAGTTCAAGCCGTTGTCGGTGCTCTGCCAGACCCGGTTGCTGCCGAACAGGAGGACGTTGTGGTCGCTCGGGTCCATCACGAACGGCGCGTTCCAGTTGAAACGATCGGACAAACTGATCCCCGCGCCGTAGCCGCCCGAGCTGCCGCCGTTGGTGGACCGGTAGGGGCCGCGGCCGCCCGAGCCGAACTGGTACTCGGAGAACGTGATGTTCGGGTTGGTCGGGTCGATCAGGACGTAGAACCCGTCGGCGCCGAACACCTGGATGTTGTACCAGGCGGTGGGCGAGCCGGCCGTGAGCATGCAGCCGTTGTCCTGAGTGCCGCCGCCCAGCCGGTTGCCATTCGACGGATCCACGCAACCCGCATAGAACTGCGTGATCGGCAGGTCCACCGACTTGGACCAGCTGGTGCCGCCGTTGGTCGAGGAGTAGAAGCCGCCGTCGCTCCCATGGTAGATGCGCAGCGGATTCGACGGGTCGATCCACATGCCGTGGAAGTCCACGTGGGAGGTGCCGGTGATGTCGGTGAAGATGACGCCGCCGTCGGTCGAGCGCTTGAGCACCTGGCCCTGGATGTAGACCTTGCTCGGGTTGGTGGGATCCACGGCGAGGTCGCCGAAGTACCAGCCGAAGCCGCCGAAGGAGCCGGTGTAGCCCGAGGTGTCGCGGCGGTTCCAGGTCTGCCCGCCGTCGGTGCTGCGGTAGAGCCCGAGTCCGACGTAGCCGCCGCTCGCGCCGGTGATGATCTGCGCGTAGATCGTCGAGGGCTGCGAGGTGGCGATGGCGAGCGCGATGCGGCCGACGTTGTCGGAGGGCGCGGGCAGCCCGGTCGAGAGCCGCGTCCAGGTGACGCCGTGGTCGGTGCTGCGCCAGATTCCGCACTCGGGGCCGTAGGCGCGGCGGTAGGTGTAGTGGCGCACGCGCTCCCAGGTGGCGCAGAACACCGTCTCGGGGTGCACGGGGTTGAACACCACGTCGCACGCCCCGGTCGAGTCGCTCACGAACAACGTCTTGGTCCAGCTCGCGCCGCCGTCCTCGCTGCGGTAGAGCCCGCGGTCGGGGCCGGTGGAGAACTGGGTGCCCATCGCCGCCACCAGGATGCGGCTGGTGTTCGAGGGATCCACCGCCACGCGCGCGATGCGCGCGGTCTCCACGAGGCCGCGCGAGGCCCAGGTCTGCCCGCCGTCGGTGCTGCGGAAGAGGCCCTGGCCGTCGTAGGAGTCCACCGAGGCGTTCGCCTCGCCGGTGCCGACGTAGAGGACGTTCGGGTTGCCGGGCTCGAGCGCGAGCGCGCCGATCGAGAACACCTCCATGCCGCTGCTGTCGAAGATCGGGGTCCAGTTGACGCCGCCGTTCACCGACTTGAACACGCCGCCGTTGGCGGCGCCGAGGAAGATGGTGGTGCCGCCCGGCGCCACCGCGAGCGCGGTGACGCGGCCGCCGATGTTGTAGGGGCCGGCCTGCAGCCAGGTGAGCGCGCTGCTGCTGGTCGAGAGCGCCGCCTGCGCGCGGTCGAAGCGCGCCTGGTCGAGCGCCGCGGCGTACGCCTGCTGGTTCACGGTCGCGGCGGGGTAGGCGCGCTGCATGCCCCACGAGTCGCTCGGGTAGGGGCCGGACTCCCCGAGGCGTTCGTGGGTGCCCCGCCTTAGCGGGGCGCCCGGGTCCGCGAAGAGCGCGGCACACGAGATCGCGGCGGACAGCAGGAGCAGGCGGCTCAAGCGCATGATGCACTCCGCGGCGGGGGCGTGTGGAGGTCACCCGGACCCGGTCCGGGGCTCGTTCGTGCGCGAGAAGTCTATCCGGCGGATGCGGGGTGAGTCCAGCAGCCCGAGCGGCGGTCGCGTCCACCGCGGCGCCTGCAGCGGACCTTCCATGACCCGCTGCCGCGGGGGCGGGTCGTGGCTTGCCCGGGTCAGCGCTGCCAGCCGGAGGTCGAATCGCCGACCGCGGGAGCGGCCGGGACCGGCTCGTCGTAGCCCGCGAGCTGGGGCAGCGTGGCCGTGAAGCCGCGCGAGAGCCCGGCGAGCCGCGCGAGCGCCTGGTCGCGCGCCGCGCCCTCGAGCACGAACGGCTGGAACGGAGCTTCGGGCCAGCGCGTGATCTGGATGGGCACGAGGTCGGCCTCGGTCGCGCCCTCGCGCGTCAGACGCAGGCGCGCGATCGCCGAGAGCTTGTCCTTCGGGTCCTTGTTGCCGCCGAAGACGAAGTTGCCGAGCGAGTAGAACACCGGCGCGCCGCGGTAGACCTCGACGCCCTGCAGCCGGTGGGGATGCGCGCCGAGCACGGCCTTGCAGCCCAGGTCCACCGCGCGGTGCGCCAGCTCCACCTGGTAGTCCTGCACCTCGTAGGAGCCCTCCTTGCCCCAGTGGAAGCAGACGATCGCCGCGTCCACCATCGGCACCAGCGACTCGAGGTCCTGGTCCAGCATCCGCCGCATGCACTCGATGCTCTTGTAGCAGCCGGCGACGCCGGGCTTCCTCCGCGTCGCGTACACCGCCTTCGGCTCGAGCATGTCGGGCGGGGCCTGGAAGTAGTAGCCGAGGAAGGCGAGCCTGAGGCCGTTCCTCTCCAGCACCAGCGGGCGGCGCGCCCGGGCGAGGTCCTCGCCGGCGCCGAACCACGCGATGTCCGCGTCACGCAGCGTGGCGAGCGTCTCCGCGAGTCCGGGGCCGCCATAGTCCATGAGGTGGTTGTTCGCAAGCGTCACCAGCGTGACGCCGCCGGCCTTCAGGATCTCGACCAGCTCGGGCCGCGCGCTGAAGTTGAAGTTCTTGGGGAGCTTCTTCCCGGCGGTGGTGAACGGGCACTCGAGGTTGACCAGCGAAAGGTCGGCGGCCGCGAGCACGCCGCGCACCCCGGCGAAGTAGAGCGGCCACAGGTTCTCCTGCGCGACGCCCGCCGCGAGCTGCTCATCGTGGTGGGCCTGCAGGTTGTAGCCGAGCGTGGTGTCTCCGGCGGCTGCCAGCGTGACCGAAGGCGGCGCGGGTGGCTCCACCGCCGCGGCGCTGTCCGGGCGCGCGGCCGCGTGCGTCGTGTCCGGGCCCCCGGGCGCTGCGGGCCGGGCCCCGGCGCGGCGCGCGAGCGCGAGCGCCGCGGCGAGCGCGGGTGCGCGCAGCAGGAA
>CAYHRW010000222.1:0-4915 GCA_964359105.1 uncultured bacterium | reverse complement strand
GCCCCGACCTCGAGCAGCAGCCAGAAGATCCGCGCGAACAGGAACGCGAGCAGGTAGTCGGTCTTCCGCATGGGCGTGGCGATCATGCGCTTCAGCAGCTTCTGCTGGCGCGCGGTGGCGATGGGGAAGCCGATCCCCCACATCCCGGTGCCGAGCAGGTTCAAGCCGATCAGGCCGGGGAGCAGGAAGTCGATGTAGCGCCCGCCCGGCTGCACGCGGGTGTCGTCGCGCACCGCGAGCGGGTCGGTGCGGCCGGCGGCGCGCTCGAGCGCGTCCACCGTGGCGAGGTGGGCGAGCCGGGTCTCGGGCCGCGTCGGATCGTAGACCAGCACCGGCGTGCCGCCGGGCGCGGCGCGCACGAGCACGGCGATGGTCCCGCGCCGCAGCGCCACGCGGGCGGCGTCGGGCGCGAACACGCGCACGGCGAGGTCGGGCGACGCCGCGAGCGCGCGCTCGACCGCCGCGGCGCCCGGGCCTTCCTCGACACCCACCGCCGACCTCTGCGGCCCCTGGTCGCGGAACGCGATGCCGAGCGCGAGCGCGAGCAGGATGGGGAACACGAACACCCAGAACACCGCCTCGGGCTCGCGCAGGAACATCACCATGCGCGCGCGGGAGAGCTGCCACAGCGCCGAGCCGCGGAGCGCGTTCATGCGCCGTCCCTGAGCGTGCGGCCGGTGAGGCTCACGAACACGTCCTCGAGCGTGGCGTGGTGGGTGGTGAGCGAGAGCAGCGGCAGCCGCTGCCGCTCCAGCTCCGCGAGCAGCGCCGGGACGGTGACGTGCGGCGTGCGCAGGCTCAAGAGCCAGCCCGCGGCCTCGCGCCGCACCTGGCCCGCACCCGGGAGCGCCGCGAGCCGCACCACGTCGGGCTCGCCCTCGACCGCGAACTCCACGACGTGGTCCGCGCCCAGCAGCGCGATCAGCTCGGCGGGCGTGCCGAGCGCGATGACCTTGCCGTGGTCCACGATCGCCACGCGATCGCACAGCTTCTCGGCCTCGTCCATGTAGTGGGTGGTGAGGAGTACGGTGCCCCCGCCGCGGCGGAAGGCGGCGATCAGCTCCCAGAGCTGACGCCGCGACTGGGGATCGAGTCCGGTGGTGGGCTCGTCCAGGAACAGCACCTCGGGCTCGTTCACCAGCGCGCACGCCACCGAGAGCCGCTGGCGCTGCCCGCCCGAGAGCTTCACCACCCAGGAGCCGCGCTTCTCCTCGAGCGACACCTGACGGATGACCTCGAGCGGCGCGGGCCCGCGCGCGTAGAAGCTGCGGAACAGCGCCACCGTCTCCTCGACCGAGAGCTTGTCGTGGAGCTTCGTCTCCTGGAGCTGGATGCCGAGCCGCTGGCGCAGCGCGCGGTCGCGCCCGCGTCCCCACGCCTCGCCGAGCACGCTCACCTCGCCGGCGTCCGGGAGGCTCAGCCCCTCGAGGATCTCGATGGTGGTGGTCTTGCCGGCGCCGTTCGGTCCGAGCAGGCCGAAGCACTCGCCCGGACGCACTTCGAGGTCGAGGCCGTTCACGGCGACCACGTCACCGTAACGCTTGACGAGCCCGCGGCAGGAGAGCGCCACGGCGGAGGTGGTGGAAGGTCCGAGCATGGAAGCGCCGAAGGTAAGAGCGGCGGGCCTGGTGCGCAACCGCCGCTCGGGCGCCGCTCGGGCGCGTGCCCGGGGCCTCGCGTTCGTGCTACCCTGCGCGCGCGACTGACATCCTGTGCACGGAGTCCCCGCCCGGCCGCGCGGCGGGGCGGACGCGACCGAGGACCCCATGTCGGACCGGCTGGACTTCATCCAACGCGCGAACGCGCCCTACATCGAGGAGCTCTACGCGCGCTACCGGCGCGACCCAGCCTCGGTGGGCGAGGACTGGGCGCTGTTCTTCGCCGGCTTCGACCTGGCCGGGAGCCGGCCTGGCGGCGGCGTGCCGGGCCAGCCCTCGGGCGAGTTGTTCGGGCTGGTCCAGCACCACCGCGTGTTCGGGCACCTGGCCGCGCGGCTCGACCCGCTCGGGGGCGAACCGCCGCTCCCGCCGCTCCTCGACCTGGCGAACTTCGGCTTCTCGACGGCCGACCTCGACACCCAGGTCGCGAGTGCGCCCTTCAAGGGCGAGTTCCACGGCACGCTCGGCGAGCTGGTCGCGGCGCTGCGGCTGACCTACTGCGACACCATCGGCGTCGAGTACATGGGCATCACCGACGCGGAGCGCCGCGACTGGCTGCAGGAGCGCATGGAGCCGGTCCGCAACCATCCTCCGCTCGCGGCGGAGGACCGGCTGCGCGTCCTGCGCCAGCTCCTGACCGCCGACGGCTTCGAGGAGTTCCTGAACACGCGCTACCCCGGCCAGAAGCGTTTCTCGCTCGAGGGCGCGGCCGCGCTGATCCCGATGCTCGACACGCTGCTCGAGACCGCGGCCGCCGGCGGCGCCGGGCAGGTCGTCATCGGCATGCCGCACCGCGGGCGCCTCAACGTGCTCGCGAACATCATGCAGAAGCCCTTCGAGGCGATCTTCAACGAGTTCGAGACCAGCTTCCTGCCCGAGGACGTGCAAGGCCACGGCGACGTGAAGTACCACCTCGGCTACTCGCGCACGCACCCGACGCGCGCCGGGCGCCCGCTCCACGTGGACCTGAACTTCAACCCCAGCCACCTCGAGTTCGTGAACCCGGTGGTGCTGGGTAACGTGCGCGCGCGCCAGGACCACATGAAGGACGCCGGGCGCGAGGGCTGCATCCCGGTGCTGCTCCACGGCGATGCCGCGTTCGCGGGCGAGGGCATCGTGCCCGAGACGCTCGCGCTCGCGCAGCTGCCGGCCTACCAGACCGGCGGCACCATCCACATCGTGGTGAACAACCAGGTGGGCTTCACCACCTCGCCCGAGGACGCACGCGTGTCGCGCTACGTCACCGACGTGGCGCGCGTCGAGGACGCGCCGATGCTCCACGTCAACGCCGACGACCCCGAGGCCTGCGTCCACGTCACGGCGCTCGCGGTGCAGTACCGCGCGCGCTTCAAGCGCGACGTGTTCGTGGACCTGGTGTGCTACCGCAAGCACGGGCACAACGAGCTCGACGACCCCACGTTCACCCAGCCGCTGATGTACCGGAAGATCGCGGGCCACCCGCCGGTCTCGCTGCGCTACGCGGAGCAGCTGGTGCGCGAGGGCGTGCTGACCGAGGCCGCCCTGCAGGGTCTGGAGGACGAGATCACGGCGGCGTTCCGGGCGGCGCACCAGCGCGCGCGCCTCGCTCAGACCGCGAACGGCCCGGTGCCGCTGGGCGGCGCGTGGGCCGGGCTCTCCTGGGCGGGCGGGGACTGGAGCGCCGAGACCGCGGTGCCGCGCGAGCGGCTGGAGCAGGTGACGCGCGCGCTGGCCACGTTCCCCCCGGGGTTCCACCCGCACCGCAAGATCGCGCAGCTCGCGGCCGAGCGCGCGAGGATGCTGGCGGAGGACCGCGTGGACTGGGGGCTCGGCGAAGCGCTCGCCATCGGCACGCTGCTGCTCGAGGGCGACAACGTGCGGCTGAGCGGGCAGGACACCGAGCGCGGCACCTTCAGTCACCGGCACGCGGTGCTGCACGACATGGAGACCGGCGAGCGCTTCGTCCCGCTCCGGCGCCTCGCGGGCGACCAGGGGCGCTTCGAGGTGTTCGACACGCCGCTCTCGGAGGCCGCGGTGCTGGGCTTCGAGCACGGCTACAGCACCGCCGACCCGCGCACGCTGGTGATCTGGGAGGCGCAGTTCGGCGACTTCGCGAACGTGGCGCAGGTCTACATCGACCAGTTCATCGCCAGCGCCGAGTCGAAGTGGCGGCGCATGTCGGGGATCACGCTGCTGCTCCCGCACGGCTACGAGGGCCAGGGCCCCGAGCACTCGAGCGCGCGGCTCGAGCGCTTCCTCGAGCTGTGCGCGAACGGGAACATGCAGGTCTGCAACCCGACGACGCCCGCGCAGCTCTTCCACGCGCTGCGCCGCCAGCAGCGCCGGCAGTTCCGCAAGCCGCTCGTCATCATGAGCCCGAAGAGCCTGCTGCGGCACCGGCTCGCGGTCTCGGCCGCGCGTGACTTCACCGAGGGCGCGTTCCGCACCGTGCTCGACGACGCGACCGTGGCGGACCCGGCCGCGGTGAAGACCGTGCTGCTCACCTCGGGCAAGGCCTACTACGCGCTCCACGAGGCGCGCAACGCGCAACCCGCGCCGCACGTGGCGCTGGTGCGGGTCGAGCAGCTCTACCCGTTCCCGCGCGGGGAACTCACAGCGCTGCTCGGCCGCTACCGGAACGCGACGGAGGTCCGCTGGGTGCAGGAGGAGCCCGCCAACATGGGGGCGTGGCGCAGCACGCGCCACCGCATCGAGGGGGCGCTGCCCGAGGGCGCGCGGCTCAGGCTGGTGGCGCGCAAGGCCTCGCCCTCGCCGGCCACCGGCTACTACCACATGCATGTCGAGCAGGAGCGCCGGTTGCTGGAGCGCGCGCTCGCCGAGGGCGTGGCGCGCGCGGCGCCGCCCGCGGCCCCGGCGGCCGCCGGCGCCAGGGAAGGAGGAAGGAGTTGAGCATCGAGATCCGGGTGCCGAACCTCGCGGAATCCATCACCGACGCGACGCTGGTCGAGTGGCTCAGGCCGGACGGCGGGTACGTGAAGCTCGACGAGCCCGTCGCCACGCTCGAGACCGACAAGGCCGCGGTGGAGATCGCGGCCACCGAGTCGGGCGTGCTGCGCCACGCGCGTGCGGCCGGAGACCTCGTGGTGGTGGGCGACGTGCTCGCGCGCATCGAGCCCGGCGAGGCGCCCGCTGCCGCCGGCGACGGCCAGCAGGCGCCCGCGATCGGTGGGCATCCCGCGGCACCGGCGACGCCCGCGGCGGCTCCGGCGCGGGCTGCGGAGCCTGCGCCCGGGCCGGCCGCGCCACTCAGCCCGGCG
>CAYHRW010000221.1:0-4928 GCA_964359105.1 uncultured bacterium | reverse complement strand
GCCGCCGGGCGGGACTCAACGCTCCCTGCCGCTCTTCTGCGATCTCATCTCCAGCCACCTCAGACCGCGGCAAGGCTCTTCGGGTCAGGGTCCTCAGCCCCGCAGCCCCCGGCGACGACGCTTGGGTCTGCGTTCGACCCAATAGCTGCTCTGGGAGCTCCCATCGGCTCGAGCGGGAGCCCGCGTGACGGTGCTTCAGCCACCGCACTGCTCCATCAGTGACGATGCCGGTGGTGAAGATCGTGCACGTGCGGATGCGAGTGCACGAGCGGCTCGTGTCGGTGCAGGTGGGTGTGCGGGCGGGGGACTTCCGCTGCTTGGACAGGCGCATGTTCGTGCTCGTGGTGCTCGTCGTGCGTGTGTTCGTGCGCATGCTCGAGGGCTTCGTGCTCATGCACATGCTCGTGCCGATCGGTCGCGAGAAGAAGTGCGCCGGCCGTCATCGAAGTGAGGGCGAGCAGGCCCCATCCACCCAGAGGCTCGCGCAGGACGACCCAGGAGAGAATCGCGGCAAAGCCCGGAGCGAGCGCGAACAGCATGCCCGTCTGCAGGACGCCAAGCTGCCGAAGGCCACGCACGAAGAGCGCGATCGAGAGTCCGAACGATACCGCCCCCACACCCACGGCTGCGATCAGGCGGAGGATATTCCAGTGCCCGAATCCCCCGAATGCGGCGGCGAGCAGGAGGCTCGTGAGTCCTCCGGCAAGTCCCTTGATCGCGACGATCTGCCGGGCGTCGCGCACGCTCACGCGCTGGGTGAGGTTGTTGTCGAGGCCCCAGAGGGCGCACGCGGCGATCACCAGTGTGATCCCCGCCAGACGCGTCGGGGCGGGCGTCATCGGCTCGCCCGGGACAGCGAGCATCACCGAGCCGAGGACCACGACGGTCGCCCCGAGCCAGCCACGGCGCCCGAGGCGTTCACCGGAGAGAAGTGCGCCGAGGCCGATGGTGAACACGGCTTCGAAGTTCAGGAGCAGTCCCGCCACATGCCCGCTCACCTGGCGGAGACCGGCGAAGAGAAGCAGCGGCGCGCCAACACCGCCAGAGAGGACTGCGCCGGCAAGCCAGAACCACTCGTTTCCGCGGATGGCATTGCTCTCCGCGCTGCGCGATGACCGCCGCGAGAACAGAATCAGCACCGCGCAGAGTGCCCCCGCGGACAGGTAGAGCGCGCCGGAAAGCGCAAGCGGAGTGATGTCCCCGAGCAACAGCTTGTTTGCCGGCACACTCGCCGCGAACGCGAGAGCGGCGGCAAGGACCTCGAGCTGGCCCCTGCGAATGTTCCGGCTCCTGAGGCGCTCGGGTGAGTTCAGTCCCATGCCCTGATTCCAGTACATCCGGCGGCCCCTGGCCAGGTCCTCGTCCCTGCGTCCTTCCAGGGCAACTGCCGTGTGCGTGCCGCACCGCGCCCGGGCGCGTGACTGTTCCCGGTCGTCCGCCTCACGCCCCCCCGGCCTTCGCCTGCACGCTGTCCGCGGCCGCGTTCACCGCCTTGCGGAAGCCGATGGGGTCCTTCACGCCGCGGAAGGACTCGGCGGTGCCGCCGGTGCCGACCACGCGCACGTCACCGTAGCCGAACATGCGCCCGAGCACGCCCTGGTCGATCTCCATGGACTCGACCTTGGTGACGTTGAGATCGAGGGTGCGGCTCCGGAGCCAGCCCATCTTCGCCACCACGCGCCGGTCGGTGACGGCGAACTCGTGGGTGGTGATGAGGAAGCGAACCACGAGCAGCGGGACGACGACACCGAGCACCAGCACCAGCGCCACCGTGCCGGCCACCGCGGGCGCGCGCGCGAACAGGTCGCCGACCTGGTGCGGCGCGAGGATGAGCGGCAGCACCAGAGCGAGCAGTGCCACCAGCGAGACCGCGAGCGCGCCCGGGCAGCACGGCAGCCAGTGGAGCCGCGTGCGGAACGCCACCGGCTCGCCTTCCGAAAGCACCTGTTCGATCTGGCCCATCGGATCCTCCCTGGTCGCGGCCGGCGCGGCCGCGGCGCGTCAGCGGATCGCCTGCCGCAGCTCCTCGAGCGCCCGCTGCGGATCGCCCTGCCGGTAGATCGCGTGACCGGCGACGAACACCTCGGCGCCGGCGGCGCGGCAGCGGCGCGCGGTGTCGGGCGCGATGCCGCCGTCCACCTCGATGAGGAAGCGGCCGCCGTGCTGCTCGCGCCACGCGCGCGCGGCGCGCACCTTTTCGAGCATCTCTTCCATGAACGCCTGCCCGCCGAAGCCGGGCTCCACCGTCATCACCAGCAGCAGGTCCACGTGCGCGAGCCAGCGCCCGGCAGCGGCGAGCGGGGTGCCGGGTTTGAGCGCGAGCCCCACCCGTGCGCCGCTTGCGCGCACCGCGTCGAGCACGCTGCCCGGATCCGCGCAGGCCTCGAGGTGCACGGTGATCTGGTCCGCACCGGCGGCGCGGAAGCCCGCGAGCAGCGTCTCCGGGCGCTCGACCATCAGGTGCACATGGAGGAACGCGGTCGTGCGCATCCGCCCCGCCCCGACGCTGAGCGGGCCGAAGGTAAGGTTAGGCACGAAGTGGTTGTCCATGACGTCGCAGTGGACCCAGTCGCGCGCCGGGTCCACCAGCGCCAGTGATTCGGCGAGGCGGGCGAAGTCGGCCGAGAGGATGGAGGGCGCCGCGATGGGCGGCGCCAGTGGCAAAGCGGCGGCGTGCGTGCTCATGAGGAGCGTCCCGTGCCCTGCAGGGTGATGGTGGCGCCGCGCTCGATCCGCGAGCCGGCGGGCGGATTCTGGAAGATGACGATGCCGCGCGAGCCCGCGCCCTCGGGGCTCAGCACGCGAAAGCCGAACGCCTCGAGCTGGCGCCGCGCCGAGAGCAGGTCGCGGCCCAGCAGGTCGGGCATCACGGTGCTCTCGCCGGCCGACCCGGTCGAGACCAGCAGGTTCACCGCCGCTTCGCGCGGCAGCACGCTCTCGGCGGGCGGGTCGGTGGCGGCCACCAGCCCCTCGCCCACGTCCTCGGAGGGCGCGCGCGTGATCCCGCCCACGCTGAGCCCGGCGCGCTCGACCAGCACGCGCGCGCCGCGCAGCGTGGCGCCGAACAGCTCGGGCACCGAGCTGAACTCCTCGCCGAGGCTCACCACCACCAGCACGCGCCGCTTTCCCCGCACCGTGGTCTGCGGCGGCGGGTCCTGCATGACGATGAAGCCGCGCGGCACCGCGGGGTCGAAGCGCTCGCCGGCGCGCGACAGCTGGAGCCCGTTGGCCCGCAGCGCCTGCTCGGCCTGCTCGACCGTGAGGTTCGTGAGGTCGGGCACGCGCACCTCGCCGCCCACGTGGATGAGGCGCGGCATGAACAGGTTGTTGAACAGCACGAGTCCGATGGCGAATGCGGCCGCCGCCAGCGCCACCAGCGTAACGCCGGTCCGCAGCCGGCGCCGCGGGGCGGGTCCGGGCGCCGCGCCGGACCCGCTCATGTGCGGCGGAAGCGCGCGGCGAAGGCGCCGTCGCAGCCGTGCACGTGCGGCAGCACGCGCATGAACCCGTTCTCGTCCACCACCTCGTCGGGCAGCAGGCCTTGCGCGGTCTCCAGCACGAACGCCGGGCTCTGGCGCAGGAAGCGCTCGACCAGCTCCGTGGTCTCCTCCGGCTCGAACGAGCACACGCTGTAGACCAGCACGCCGCCCGGACGCGCGCGCCGCCCCCCGGCCTGGAGCAGCTCGAGCTGGAGCGGCGGCATCTCCTTGAGCATCTCCGGGCCCTTGCGCCAGCGCGCGTCGGCGCGGCGCCCGAGCACGCCGAGCCCCGAGCACGGCGCGTCCACCAGCACGCGGTCGAAGGGCATCGGGAAGTCGTAGTTGCGGCCGTCGCCGCACACCACGTGCACGGCGTGGGTGCCGAGCCGCTCGACCGTGGTCTCGAGCGAGGCGACCCGCGCCTCGGCGCGCTCCATCGCCCACACCTCGCCCTCGTCGCCCATCAGCTCGGCGAGGTGCGTGCACTTGCCGCCGGGCGCGGCGCACAGGTCGAGCAGCCGCTCGTGCGGCTGGGGCGCCACCAGGCGCGAGACCAGTGCTTCGCTCTCGTCCTGCACGGTGCACAGCCCCTGCTTGAACGCGGCGAGCGCGCCGGGCGCATGCGTGCCCTCGACCCATACCAGGTCGGGCGCGAGCCGCGCAGGGCTCGCGGTCACCTCTTCGGCGGCGAGGCGCTCGATCAGCTGCTCGCGCGTGCCGCGCAGCACGTTCACGCGCAGCCCCACCGGCACCGCGCGGTTGTCGGCCATGAGCAGCGCGCGCGTGGCCTCGGGGCCGAAGCGCCCGAGCCAGCGCTCGACGATCCACCCGGGGTGCGAGCCCCACACCACCAGCGACTCGACGTCGTCGCCCTCGGGCACGCGAATCGCATCCTTCTCCTCGACCAGCCGCCGCAGCACGCTGTTGACCAGCCCGGCGGTGCCCGGGTGCCCGTACTTGTGCGCGAGCTTCACCGACTCGTCCACCGCCGCGTGCGCGGGGACGCGGTCGAGGAACAGGATCTGGTAGGCGCCCATCCTGAGGATGTTCTTGATCCACGGCTGAACCTGCCGGAGCCCGATGTGGACCAGCGGATCGAGCACCCAGTCGAGCCGCCCGCGCCAGCGCAGCGTTCCCTTGACCAGCTCGTGCATCAGCCCCTGGTCGCGCCCGTCCGGTCCGCCGCGCGCGTGCGCGCCGTCCAGCAACCGGTCGCTGAACGCGCTGCGCGTGTCGGCGGCGTGCAGGATGCGCAGCGCCGCCTCGCGCGGATTGTCGGGAAGCGGCGGCAGCTCGCGCTCGAACGGCGGCCGGCCCGCGGCGCCCGGGCGCGCGGGCTTGCGTCCCGCGTCCGGCGGCTTGCCACGCCCGCGTCTCGGGCCGCGGCGGGGCGCATCGCCGTAGATCGGGCGCGAGCGGTTGACCGCCGCCGCCTGCCCGCCGGGACCG
>CAYHRW010000220.1:2944-4961 GCA_964359105.1 uncultured bacterium | reverse complement strand
GGTGGCGCGAGCTGGGCGAGCAAGAGCCAGCCGGCCGCCTGGGCGATCAGCAGGCCGGTGGCGAGCAGGCGGCCGGCAAGTGACAGCGCGGCACGAGGGTTCGTCCAGTGCGGGTCGCCGAACGCCACCCCGGTCCAGAGCCCCAGGCAGAGCGAAAGCCCGAGGGCCGGCAGCACAAGCGAGAGGATGGCCAGGGCCTCGCCGGGAGGGAGGCGGAAGCCCAGGACCAGGCTCGCCGTCACCACCGCCAGGATGGGCAGCGCGATCGTGGCCGCTCCCGCCAGCTTTGCCGCCAGCCAGCGACCGGGTCGCACCGGCGCCAGCCGCACCCACGCCAGCCCGTCACGCTCGAACGGGACGGAGCGCGCCGCCACCTCGTAGCCCAGCCCCACGGTGAGCGCGAGCAGCATGGTGCGGGCGAGGCCGGGGCCCGGCGCGTGATGGAGCGGGGCGCTGACCAGCGGCAGCAGGGTCCAGAGCGCGGCGGCCGTGAGCACGTCCCCGAGCACGGTCCAGTCCCGCATGAAGAGCCGGGCGTCACGCGCGAGGATGGCGCGGAGCAGCGAGGGTCGGCCGCCGCGGACCGCGGGCCGGCGGACCTGCGACGGGCGACCTCCCGCCCGCGTGGCGAGCCCCGCCTGCGTACCCTCGAGATGTCGCCCGGCGCTCCAGCCGGCGAGCGCCAGTGAGAGCAGCGCCGCCAGCAGCAGCGGGGCGGCGTGCCGCGCCGCTCCGGCGGGATCGCCCGCTGCGGCCGCGCCGAAGCCGCGCGCCGCCCAGTGGGCCGGCGACCAGGCGGCACCCGGCGGAGTGGCGGTGAGCGCCGCGAAGGCCGCCCGGGGAAGGCCCTCGGCCGGATCGGTGAGGCGCGGCAGCAGGAACGCGTTCGCCACCCAGATCAGCGTGAGCGTGAGCGTCGAGAACAGCGCCAGCGCCTCGCGGGCGCGGCGCGCCGGGACCAGGCGCAGCAGGTGCATGGCCGCGGCCACGCCCAGGCCGAGCGGGATCGTCCACAACGCCAGGAGAGCCGCCGGCAGCAGGAGCCACGCCCAGGCGGGCAGCGGATAGGCCGACGCGTAGCCCGCCACCGCCGGCAGCCCCAGCACCACCAGCGGGGTCGCGGTGCGCGGCAGCGCGTCGAGCAGCTTGAGCCCGAGCAGCGCCGCGGGCGAGAGCGGCGAGCGGCGCAGCAGCTCGAGGTCGGAGTCGAGCAGCAGGGTCGCCACGGCCTCGTGGAGATCGAAGACCAGCAGCGCGACCAGCACGAGCGCCAGCAGCAACCCCAGCGCCATGGCCGCCTCGGCCGGCGAAGCCCCCTCGAGCGCGAGCTGCGCAAACAGGGCGGCGAGGCCCGAGCCGATGAGCCCCGCCATCACCAGCATGAGCGCCAGCACCAGCAGCGCGGAGCTCCGCCTGCCCCGGCTCCTCCCGCCCCGCGGGAGCAGGTGGTTGCGCGCGAGGCGCCAGCGCCCCAGCGCCACGCCGGCGAGCCTCATTCCCCGCCTTCCGCTGCTTCCTCGCGGGTCAGCTCGAGGAACACGTCCTCGAGCGTCGCGGGAGCGCCGGCCGCCTCGAGCCCGCTGGCCCCGCGCAGCTCCTCGAGGCTCCCCTCGGCCAGCTTCTTCCCGCGGTGCAGGATCACGACCCGGTCGCACAGCCGCTCGGCCACCTCGAGCAGGTGGGTCGAGACCAGCACGCCGCCGCCGCTCGCGGCGCGCTCGCGCAGCAGATCTTTGAGGGCGCGCGCCGCGCGCGGGTCGAGCCCCTGGAGCGGCTCGTCCAGCATCACGAGCGGCGGGTCGTGGAGCAGCGCGGCCACCACCGAGACTTTCTGCCGCATGCCGAGCGAGTAGCCCTCGATCAGGTCGTCGGCCGCCCCGATCAGGTCGAGCCGCGCGAGCAGCGCCGCGGCGCGCGCGGCGCACGCGTCGGGCGCGAGCCCGTAGAGCGCGCCCACGAAGTCGAGGAACTCGCGCGCGCTCAGCCGCTCGTAGAGGAACGGGCGGTCGGGCACGAA
>CAYHRW010000220.1:0-2844 GCA_964359105.1 uncultured bacterium | reverse complement strand
CGCGGCGCCCAGCGCCCGCGCCATCTTCGGCAGGCTCACGTCGTAGCGGTAGCTGACGTTCAAGTGGCCGTCGTCGAACTCGTCGTGCTCGTGCGGGATGCCGAGCTCGCGCAGGCGCCGCGCGAACAGCCGCGCGCCGTGGTGGAGATGCCACTCGTCGCGAGTGCCGCAGTCGAGGTAGAGCAGCCGGAGCGAGCGCAGCGCGTCGGCACAGGACTCGAGCAGGTGCAGCGGGTCGTGCTCGAGCCAGCGCGCCCACACCTCGGGACGGAACGCGCCGGTCTCGAGGTCGCACGGCAGGTCCACGCCGAACGGCGGCGTGGCGGGGTTCGGCGAGTAGGCCGCCGCCATGGCGAGGATGTTCAGGGCCAGCATGTCGTCGTGGCCCTTCTGGCGCTTCGCCTCGAAGGCCTCGAGCCACTTCTGGAGCCCGCCCGCCTGCTGGACCAGGCTGCAGAACTTCGGCACGTCGCCCCGGTAGCAGTAGTCGAAGCACAGGTCGCCGCTGTGGCAGGCGAGCGCGCCGAAGACCTCCGGGCGCCGCATGCCCAGCACGAGCGCGCCGTAGCCGCCCGAGGACTTGCCTATCACGCCGCGATGGTCGCGCGCGGGGAGCGTGCGGAAGCGTCGGTCCACGTGCGGCACCAGCTCCTCGACCAGATGGGTCGCGTAGCGGCCGGTGGCGCTCGAGTCGAGGTACTGCGATCCGCCGTAGCGGGTGAGGCAGTCGGGCATCACCAGGATCATCTCGCCGCAGGCGCCGCTCGCGATGAGCGCGTCCATGCGGTCGTCGAGCGCGGGAGACCACGGGTTGTCGTTGAGCAGCATGCGCCCGCGCCCGGTGAATCCGGTGAGCACGAAGCACACCGGGTAGCGCCGCCCGGGGGCGTCCGCGTAGGACGGCGGCAGGTAGACCGGCACCGTGCGCACGTGGGGGTCGCCGGCCGAGTTGCCCGCGAGCGCGGCGCTCTCGAACCGCTCCATCACCACCTGTCCCCGCTCCATCGTCTGTTCCTCCCCGGTCCCGTTTCGCGCAGCCAGCCGCCCGGCCGCCGGCGGCACGATAGAGCGCGCTGCCCGTTTCCCCAACCCGGGCAGGGGCCGCGCGCTGCGGGTCGGACGCGTCTTTCCCGGCTTTCCTCGCCCATGGCGCCGCGGGGTCTCCACCCGGCCGTGCATTCCGGGCTCAACTCCGCGCCGCTTGGGCCGATAACCGTGGCCACCCCGGAAGCTCCGACTCCTCGTCCTCGGCAGGGAGTGCCAGACCCATGTTCGCTCACAAGCCCGGGTCCATGAGGGACTCGATCAACCGTCGGGCGTGGCTGCTCTGGGCGCTGACCTTCGTGGTCGTCATCGCCCTGACCGCGGCCGTCCCGCTGCTCTACCTGCCGCTCCTCAACCTGGTCCGCGCCACCGCCGAGGAGACCGGCCGCTCGATTGACACCGAGTACCTGGCCGTCACCGGCCTGGCCGGCCTGGTGCTGATCTTCTGCCTCTACACCGTGCTCAAGCAGCGGGAGCTGAACCGCATGCGGCGCCAGCTCGAGCACGAGGAGCAGGAGAAGGAGAACGTCCGCACCCGCCTCTCCGAGCTGTCGGCGCTGTTCCAGGTCTCGACCACGCTCAACCTGCAGCTGCGGCTCGACGACATCCTCGAGATCATCGTGCGGCGCGTGGTCGCCACGCTGAAGGCCCAGCAGGCCTCGATCATGATCTACAACCCGGAGAGCGGCCTGCTCGAGACCCGCGCCTCGTACGGGCTGGAGAGCGAGTTCGCGAGGAACGCCCGCATGCGGCTCGGCGAGGGCATCGCCGGCTGGGTGGCGGAGCGCAAGGAGGCAGTGCAGCTCGACTCCGGGAGCGGGCCCGGCCCGTTCAACGCGCACTTCAAGCGCAACCGCAACATCACCTCGGCGCTGTCGCTGCCGCTGCGCGTCGGCGATCGCTGCGTGGGCGTGCTCAACGTGAACCGCATCAACCACCCGGACAACTTCGAGGCCCACCACCGCGACATCCTCCAGCTGTTCGCCGAGCACGTGGGCGCGGTGATCGATCGGGCCGATACCATGGAGCGCCTCGGCAGCCGCACGCGCGAGCTCGAGGCCGACAACCTCAAGCTCAGCGAGATGAACCGCATGAAGGACGTGTTCCTCTCGACCGCGAGCCACGAGCTCAAGACCCCGCTCACCTCGGTGATCGCCTATGCCGAGCTGCTCGACGACAACGAGGCGCGGCTCTCGCGCGACCAGAAGGGCGAGTTCCTGCGCCGGCTGCGCGCCGAGGCCGGCCGGCTGCTGAGCCTGATCGAGGACATCCTCGACCTGTCGCGCATCGAGAGCGGCAAGCTCACGCTCAAGTGCGTGTCGGTGTCGGCCTCCGAGGTGGTGCACGCCGCGGTCGAGACCACGCGCTCGATCGCCGAGAAGCGCGGCATCGCCACGCGCGAGTGCCTGGCCTCCGACCTGCCGCCGGTGATGATGGACGAGGTCAAGATGCGGCAGGTGTTCGTGAACCTGCTGGTGAACGCGGTCAAGTTCAGCCCCGACCGCGGCACCATCACGGTTGAGACCCTGCGCGACGGCGATTTCCTCCGGGTCGAGGTGAGCGACCAGGGCGCCGGTATCGAGCCCGAGGAGGCGACCCACATCTTCGAGCTGTTCGGCCAGGGCCCGGGTGAGAAGGACGGGCGCCGCGGGCTCGGCATTGGGCTCCACCTGGTCAAGCGCCTCACCGGGCTGCACGGCGGCCACGTCGGCGTGAACAGCCGCCCGGGCGAGGGCAGCACCTTCTGGGTGCGGCTCCCCATGCCCGCGCTGGTGCCGGTCGAGGACGAGTCCGAGGCCG
>CAYHRW010000219.1:0-4967 GCA_964359105.1 uncultured bacterium | reverse complement strand
ACGCCGTCGCACGGATCCGGGGATGAGCGGCACTCTCCGACCTGACGGACGGGAACCATGACCTTCATCCAGCTCGACAGGCTCCAGACTCCGCCCGGCGAGGCACCCGCGGCGCGCCCCGGCGCGGCCTGCGCCACGCTCGAGCTGCAGATCACCGGCATGCACTGCGCCTCGTGCGTGGCGCGCGTGGAGGAGGCGCTGGCCGCCGTGCCCGGCGTCGCCGCCGCGAACGTCAACCTCGCCACCGAGCGCGTCTCGGTGACGCTGGCGCAGCCGGTGGACGCGGCGCGCCTCGCCGAGGCGGTGCGCGCCGCCGGCTATGGCGCGCGCGCCATCTCCGGCCCGGTCGCGGACGACGTGATGGAGCGCGAGCGGGCGGTGGAGCTGCGGCTCCTGCAGCGCCGCTTCCTGGTGGCCGCGCTGCTCAGCGTGCCGGTGGTGCTGCTCGGCAACTTCGGCATGCTGCCGCTGCTGCGCGGCATCCCGATGGGGGCGCAGAACTGGATCCAGCTCGCCTTCGCGACCCCGGTGCAACTGTGGGCGGGCTGGCCGTTCGTGCGCGGGAGCCTGCTCGCGCTCCGCCGGCGCACCGCCGACATGAACCTGCTGGTCGGCCTCGGCACCCTCACCGCGTATCTCTACTCGCTGGCCGCCACCGTGGCGCCGGGGCTCCTGCGCGGCGCGGGCGAGCAGGCGCACGTCTACTTCGACACCGCGGCCGTGATCGTCACGCTCATCCTGCTCGGCCGCGTGCTCGAGTCGCGGGCGCGCGCCAGCACCTCGCGCGCGATGCGGCGGCTGCTCGATCTGCGCCCGCGCACCGCGCGACGCGTCACCGACGGCGTCACCGAGGACGTGCCGCTCGACCAGGTGCAGCCCGGCGACGTGCTGCTGGTACGGCCGGGGGAGAAGGTGCCGGTGGACGGCGTGGTGCTGGACGGGCGCTCGAGCGTGGACGCCTCGATGCTCACCGGTGAGTCGCTCCCGGTGGACGTGGGCGCGGGCGACCGCGTCGCCGGCGCCACGGTCAACCAGTCGGGGTCCTTCCGCATGCGCGCCGAACACGTGGGCGCCGACTCGATGCTCATGCAGATCGTGCGGCTGGTGCAGCAGGCGCAGGGCAGCAAGGCCGAGGTGGCGCGGCTCGCCGACCGCGTGGCCGCGGTGTTCGTGCCGGTCGTGATCTCGATCGCCATCGCCGCCTTCGTGCTGTGGTTCGATTTCGGGCCGGCGCCGCGCCACAGCCAGGCGCTCTTGAAGGCGGTCGCGGTGCTCATCATCGCCTGCCCGTGCGCGCTCGGGCTGGCCACGCCCACCGCGCTGATCGTCGGCACGGGTCGCGGCGCCGAGCTGGGCGTGCTGATCCGCGGCGCCGACGCGCTCGAGGCGGCCGACGGCATCTCGACCGTGGTGTTCGACAAGACCGGCACGCTCACGCGCGGGCGGCCCGAGCTCACCGACGTGGTGCCGGCGCCGGGCGTCGAAGAGCCGCGCCTGCTCGCGGTCGCCGCCTCCGTCGAGCAGCGCAGCGAGCACCCCCTCGCCCAGGCGGTGGTGCGCGGCGCGCGGGAGCGCGGCGTCACGCCCACCGAGCCCGACGACTTCTCCGCGCTGCCCGGGCGCGGCGTGCTCGCTGTGCTCCAGGGCCGGGTGGTGGCGCTCGGCTCGCCCGCCCTGCTCGCCGAGCAGGGGGCCGCGCTCGGAGCGCTCGAGGCGGAGCGCGAGCGGCTCGAGCGCGCCGGGCGCACGGTCATCGCGGTGGCCGAGAACGGCGCGCCGCTCGGGCTGCTCGCGGTGGCCGACACCATCAAGCGCGACGCCGCCGCGACCGTGGCGGCGATGCGGCGGTCCGGGCTCGAGGTGTGGATGATCACCGGCGACAACGCCCGCACCGCCGAGGCCATTGCGGCGCAGGCCGGGATCGGACCCGACCGCGTGCTCGCCCAGGTGCTGCCGGGGGAGAAGAGCGCGAAGATCGCGGAGCTGCAGCAGGGCGGCCGGCGCGTCGCCATGGTGGGCGACGGCATCAACGACGCGCCCGCGCTGGCGCAGGCCGACCTCGGTATCGCGATGGGCGGCGGCACCGACATCGCGATGGAGGCCTCCGGCATCACGCTGGTGCGCGGCGACCTCGCCGGCGTGCCGGTGGCGCTCCGGCTGGCGCGGCGCACCATGCAGGTCATCCGCCAGAACCTGTTTTGGGCGTTCATCTACAACACCCTCGGCATCCCGGTGGCGGCGGGCGTGCTCTACCTGTTCCTGCGCCCGGGTGGCCCGGTGGGCCCGCTCTGGGGCTGGCAGGGCACGCTCCACCCGATGCTCGCCTCGCTGGCGATGGCGCTCTCGAGCGTGTCGGTGGTGACCTCGTCGCTGCGGCTCCGGGGGTTCAAGTGATGGACGCGGTGGCGCTGATCGTGACGGTGGCCGGCGTCGCGCTCATCGCCGCGGTGAACCTCTACTTCTTCGCGCGGCCACGCACGGTGGGCGCGGTGGCGACCGCGGGCGGCGCGCAGGAGGTGCGGGTGCGCGTCCGGGGCGGCTACGACCCGGCGACGATCGAGGTCGAGGCCGGGCGACCGGTGCGGCTCCTGTTCGTGCGCGAGGAGACCGAGGGCTGCTCGGACACCGTGCTGCTGCCCGAGTGGGGGATCGCGCAGCAGCTCCCCGCGCACGTCGAGACCGCGGTCACGTTCCTGCCGCGGAAGCCCGGCACGTACGAGTTCACCTGCGGCATGCACATGCTGCGCGGGAGCATCGTGGTGAAGTGAGGGGGCAGGCGCGACCCGCCTAACGCATGCCCCCCCGCGCGACGATCATGGCGAGCATCATCGCGGCCATCAGCGCGCCGCCGATCATGGCGCGGGACGCCACGTGGCGATCGTCGTGACGGCCTGCAGCCGCCCCGGGTCCCGGGGCGACGACGATCACGCCCGCGTCCACCACGAGCACGGATTCGAGCCCGCGGCCACCGGGAGCGACGACGCGGAACTCGATCTCGACACGCCCCGGTGCCGCCGGCACGAAGGACGCCGAGTGGGTTCCGGATGGCCCGGTCTCTCGAGCCGGGGTCTCGGCAGGGGGATCACGACGGTCGGCGCCGCGCACGCGGAGCCGCACATCCGCCCCCGGGAGCGGCCGTGCACTGTCCGCGTCCGAGAGGCTCAACGTGAGGGTAGCCTCCCGGCCGGCCTCGAGCGGCGGGACGGTCACGACCGCTCTCGTCCCGCCGGCTACGACCTCCCTGACGATCGGGCCCGAGACCCGGGAGGCAGTCCCTCCTCCGGGGCCGTGCGTCATCGGCATGCCCATCGGCGCGCACGACGCGCACAGCAAGCCGATCGGCAGCAGGACCAGCGCTCTCATCGTGCGCCGCGAGCAAGGGGAAGGATCGCGCAGACGCGGGTGCTGCAGCGGGTGGTCAGCGCGCCTCCCTACTTGTGGTGCTCGTCGTGCCCGCCCGTGGTGTCCATGGTGGTGAAGTGCAGCATCATGTGGCCGCTCATCGCACCCGAGCCGAGTCCTCCCATCGAGCCCATGCCGCCCATCCGGCTCTCCATCATCTGCACCATCTCCTCGCCCATGTGGATCATGTAGCGGGTCTGCGGCTCCATCCAGGACTGCGGCGAGAAGACGCACTGGGTGGAGGTGCCGTTCCACGAGAACGAGCCGGGTGCGTGGTGCCACTGGTCCATGTGGGTCATCATCGCCGGGTCCATCATCATCGAGTCCATGGAACCGTGGACCATCGCGGTGTCGGGGCAGAGCGAGTCGGCCATGTCACGCTCGCTGATGAGGTGGAGGGCACGCTCCACCACGGCCCGGTCCGCGGCCTTCGCGAAGGCGAGCGTGACCGTGGCGTCGAGCCGCACGCCGGCCTCCCCGTCGCCCGGGCTGACGGTGACGGGAGGGGCGGACGGTCTCATGACGTCGGCGGGCGATCGCGAGTCCTTCGAGCAGCCGGCCAGCACGGTGAGGATCAGGGCGGCGGTTGCGAACGGCTTGAGGTTCATGGTCGTCTCCTGGGTCGAAGTCGAGGTCACCGTCGTGGTCCGCGCGCGCGTCAGTGACGTGCGCCGAATCGCGACAACAGGGCCGTGCGGATCTCCGTTTCCGGTCGCTTCGCGTCCACCATCTGCCGGATGACTTCCGCCTCGTCCATGCAGATCTGGCAGCGCGCTCCGTGGGCGTTCTTGAAGCAGTCGAGCAGGCTCACGTGTCCGTTGGCCTGGTAGCAGGCGCAGAAGCACGGGTACTTGTCGAGCTCGGCGGGGATGGACGCCGCAATCCGGTAGGCGCTGGCGACCCGCGGCTCGGGGAACCGCTCCGGCGGCAGCGTCTCGCTGCGCTCCTCCATCGGGAGGATCTCGCGCCCGTACTTCGCCACCAGCTTCTCCTTGATGGCCTTCGCGCTTTGTCCCGCCTCCACGCCGTGGCGCACGATGCGCTGGATCTCCGGCACCATGTCGCACTTGCAGTTCATCACCAGCTTGTCGCAGCAGGGACACTGGAGCGTCTCGTAGACCTCGCGGTAGAGGTCGCGCGGGACCGGCTTCCGGGCCTTCAGGGCCCGCACCTGGGCCGGGTCGGGGACGTCAGCGGCCTCGCCCGGGAAGTGGCCGGTGCGCAGCTCGACGTCGTTCGTGATGCCGTCGCCATCGGAATCCTCCCCGGCGATGGCGGCGATGGACCGGGCGCCCGCGCCCGCCGCGAGGAAGGCCGCGCCATAGGGATTGAGGCGCTCGCTCGCCGAGCGCGCGTGGCAGACCACGCACGACTGCGTGCGGCCGGCCAGCGCGTAGTGCGCTTTCGCGAGATCGTAGTACCAGTTGTAGGCGTGGGTCCGGCCCGGCGTCGCGAGCGACAGAGCGATCGCCAGGCCGGCGCAGACGAAAGCTCGTCTCACCGGAGTCTCCTTCTCCTGCCTGGCGTCAAGGGGTGCGTGCTGCGGGGCGCACCGCCTGCAGGGA
>CAYHRW010000218.1:0-5007 GCA_964359105.1 uncultured bacterium | reverse complement strand
GCAGCGGCTGGGTGTTCTCGAGCGTCAGGCTGCCGGTGGTGGAGTAGCGGTTGTGACCGATGGCCCGGTCGCCCGGCAGCTGCGCGAAGTCGGTGTCGCGGTAGACGTCGGAGACCAGCCCGATGCCCTTGCGCACGTGGAAATCGCCGCGCTCGTCGCACGAGACGATCCCGGTGGACTCCTGCCCCCGGTGCTGCAGCGCGTGCAGCCCCAGCCCCACCACCTCGGCGGCGCGCGGCACGCCGATGGCCGCGAACACGCCGCACTCCTCCTTCCACGTCCTCCCGGCCTTCCAGCCGCTCACGCTTCTCCTCCTTCGGCAGGGGTGGCCATCCACCGCAGCGGCACCTCGGCGCCGGCCGTGCGGTGTTCCTGCGAGTGCGGGTTGCAGAGCAGGCCGTGGAGCCGGTCGCGCAGCACCGACAGGTCGCGCGTCCGCTCCGCGGCCGGCTCGCCCGGCTCGAAGCGCAGCACGAAGGCCACGCCCTCGCGCACGGTCACGGCCTCCCCGGTCTGGTGGCGCCACCAGCGCTCGGCCGCTTCGCGGCGCTCGCCGTCCCGCTCGAACACCAGCACCGCCCGTTCGCCGGGCTCGAGCGGCGCCGGATCCGCCGGCTCCATGCGCACCATGCAGCGCTCCTTGTGGGGATTATAGAACCGGGTCGAGCGGTGCAGCAGGTCTTCGGTCTCGCGTCGCGGCGGGAACCGGCCGCCGAGCTCGAACACCCGGAAGCGCCGCAGGCCCGCCAGGCCCTCGCCGGCGGGAAGGTGCGTGCGCGCCACCGCCAGCGCCGAGACCGCCTCGGGATCGGCGGCGATGAGCTCGATCCAGGCCTGCACGGAACGCTCGGTCCGCCGGGGCGTCATCACGCCTCCTCGAGATGGAGACGAAGGCCCTCGAACAGCAGCAGCCCCGGCCCCGGGGACTCGGCGTGCGCCGCCGGGCCCGCGCTCGCGGCGTCCCGACCCGCCGCCTCGCCCGCCCGCTCGAGCGCTTCGTCGCGGCGGTCGGCCCACGCGCCCCCGATCGCGCGGCTCAGCTGGCCGAGGTCCTGCGCGCGCTCGGGGTGCGGCATCATCGCCAGCACGTTGCCGGCGGCGTTACACACCGCGGCCACCGCCCCCGCCGCCCCGTTGGGATTGGCGGGGAACCCCGTGGCGAGCGCGCCGTCGGCGTCCGCGTAGCGCAGCGGCGTCTGCCCGGCGCGCGCCAGCGCCGCGATCCGCCCGGGCGTGCCCGAGGTGAAACGGCCCTCGCCGTGCGCCACCGGCAGCGCCAGCAGCGTGCCCGGCGCGAGCGCGCGTGTGAACACGCAGCGCGATCTCTCGACCCGCACGTGCACCCAGCGCGCGTAGTAGCCGCTGCGTCCCGGCATGCGGTTACGCGCCAGCGCCAGCTCCACCGTGCCCCCGCCCGGCACCAGTCCGGCCTCGACCAGCACCTGGGCGCCGTTGCAGATGCCGAGCACCGGCCGGCCGCGCTCGGCGGCGCGCGCCAGCCGCTCGACCAGCGGGTGCTTGGCGGCCAGTGCCCCCGCCCGCACCCGGTCCTGGTACGAGAACCCGCCGGGGAGCACGCAGGCGTCGAACGCCTCCAGCTCGGCGGGCGCCCTGGTCCAGCGGAACACCTCGGCCGCGAGCCCCACGCGCTGGAGCGCCCGCAGGGTCTCCGCCTCGCAGTTCACGCCCGGGAACTGCACCACCGCCACCTTCGGGCTGCTCACTCCAGCTCCTCGTTCCACAGCCGCGCCAGCGGCGAGCCCGCCGCCTCGGCGAGCTCGGCGGCGCCCCACTCCATGGCCTCGCCGCCGGGCATGCGCGCGCGGAACGCGGGATGTGCGCTCACCGTGCCGAGCGGCCAGGCGAGCAGCGAGCGTTCGCGCGCGCCCTGGAAGAGCCGCGCCGCCCGCTCCGGGCTCACCTCGAACACGATCCCCGGCCGCTCGCTGAACAGCGTCAGCTCGGGCTCGGCCTCGAGCGCTCCGAAATCCACGTCGAGCCCCAGCCCGCGCTCCGCGGGCGCGGCGAGCAGCATCTCGGCGAGCGTGACGGCCAGCCCGCCGTCCGAGACGTCGTGCGCCGCGCGCACCCAGCGGCCCTCGGCCGCCAGCACGGCCAGCTCCTGGAGCCGCGCCTCGCGCGCTAGGTCGAGCGAGGGCGGCGCGCCCGCGTCCACCCCGAGTACCTCGCGCACGTAAGTCGAGCCGGTGAGCTCGTCGCGCGGCTCGCCCACCAGCACCAGGAAGTCGCCGGCGCGCCGCAGCGCCAGCCCCGTCGCCGCGGACAGGTCGCGCACCACGCCGGCGCACATCACGATCGGCGAGGCCGGGATGGCCTTCTCCCCGACCTGGTTGTAGAGGCTCACGTTCCCGCTCACGAACGGCAGCGGCTGGCCGTGCGCGGCGAGGTTCCCGAGCGCTTCGGCCGCCACCGCCAGCCCCTCGAGCGTGGCCTCGAGGTCGCCCATCACCGCCGGGTCCTCGGGGTGCCCGAAGTTCAGGCAGTCGGTGAGCGCCCACGGCCTCCCGCCCGCGCAGGCCACATTGCGCGCCGCCTCGGCCACCGCGTGACGCGCGCCCAGCTCGGGATCGCAGCCGCACCAGTACGGGTTCCCGCCCACCGCCAGCGCGATGCCGAGCGCGCGCCCGGGGTGCGCGCGAATCACCGCCGCGTCGGCTTCGCCGGGCCTCAGCCAGGTGCGGCCCTGCACCTCGCTGTCGTAGTGGCGGAACAGGTACTCGCGCGAGCCGAGGTGGAAGGAGCCGAGCAGCCGGAGCAGCGCCTGGTGCGGCTCCGCCACGTGGCGGTGCGGCTTGTACGGAACCCGTGGCGCGCGGCGGCGCGCCGGGCGCTGCACGCTCCGCCCGGCGGTGATGGCCTCGACCGCGCAGTCCACCACGGTCTCGCCGTGCCAGGTCACGCGGTAGCGCCCGTCGTCGCGCGCCACGCCGATCACCGAGGCGCCCGCGCCCGGGGTGACGCTGCCCAGCTCGAACTCGTGCTCGTAGATCGCGCACAGCTCGGCGGCGAAGGACTCCGGCACCGCCCAGCAGTAGCGCTCCTGGGTCTCGGCGCACAGCAGCACTTCCGGCGGCACCGGGCGCGAGACACGATGGAGCTTCTCGAGCCGGACGTGGGCGCCGCGCCCGCCCGCGGCGGCGATCTCGCTGGTGGCGCACGCCACGCCGCCCGCGCCGAGGTCCTTGAAGCCGGCCGGGATGCCGCGTGTCCGGAGCCGCGCGAACACCTCGGCGTTCGCGACGTGCAGCACGCGCTTCAGGAACGGGTCGGGAAGCTGCACCGCGCCGCGCTGCTCCCCGCCCAGCTCGTCGGAGGCGAACGCGGCGCCGCCGAACCCGCTCTCGTCGGTGGGCTTGCCCACGATGACCAGCGCCCACGGCCCCGGGCCCTCGGGCACGCGGCTCCGCAGCACGCCGTCGCGCGGCGCCACCCCGACCGCCATCACGTTCACCAGGCAGTTCGCGTCGAAGCCGCGGTCGAACACCACGTCGCCGCCCAGGTTCGGCACGCCCAGCGCGTTGCCGTAGTCGGCGATCCCCTGGACCACGCCGCGCGCCACGTCGCGGGCGTGCACCGAGCCGCGCGGGTCGCCGAAGCGCAGCGCGTCGAGCACGCCCACCAGCTCGGCGCCCATGCAGCCCACGTCGCGCACGATCCCTCCCACGCCGGTGGCCGCGCCCTCGACCGGCAGCACCTGGCTCGGGTGGTTGTGGCTCTCGTGCGCCAGCACCAGCGCCAGATCCTCGCACGGGGCGGGCAGCGCCACCACGCCCGCGTCCTCCCCCGGCCCGAGGATCACCTGCGGCGCCCTGGTGGGCAGGCGCCCGAGCAGGTGGCGGGTGGACTTGTACGAGCAGTGCTCGCTCCACAGGATGCCGAACAGCACCGCCTCCGGCCACAGCGGCGCTCGTCCGAGCAGCTCCATCAGGAGCGTGACCTCGTCGGGCTCGAGGCTCACGCCGCGCGCGCGCAGGCGCGCGGCGACCGCCGGCGGGTTGGCGGCCTCCTCGGCGCTCCAGGCGGGCGGGACGTGGGCGGCCAGGCTCACGCCGGCTCCGCGGCCCGGGCGAACAGGTCGTCCACGCCCTTCAGGAAGTCGTCCAGCACGAAACACGCGGCCAGCCGCCCGCGGTCCAGCGCCGCGGCCACGCGCGGGTCGCCCTCGAGCGCGGCGCGGAACGGGATCCCGCGGTCGAGCGCGGCGAGCGCGTGCTCCTGCACGATGCGGTACGCCTGGTCGCGCGCCATCCCGGCGCCGGTGAGCGCGAGCAGCACGCGCTGCGAGTAGACCAGCCCGCCGCCCGCCTCGAGGTTGCGGCGCATCGCCTCGGGATCGACGCGCAGGCCCTCGAGGACGTCGGCCAGCTCGGCGGCCATGAAGTCCGCCACCAGGAAGCCGTCCGGCAGGATGACGCGCTCGACCGACGAGTGGCTGATGTCGCGCTCGTGCCACAGCGCCTGGTCCTCGAGCGCGGCCTGCGCGTAGCCGCGCAGCAGGCGCGCGAGCCCGCTCACGCGCTCGCTGCGGACCGGGTTGCGCTTGTGCGGCATCGCCGAGGAGCCCTTCTGGGCCGCGGCGAACGGCTCGGCGGCCTCGCGCACCTCGCTCCGCTGCAGGTGGCGGATCTCGACGGCGATCTTCTCCATGGTGCCGCCCAGCACCGCGAGCGCGCACAGCAGCGCGGCATGACGGTCGCGGTGCACCACCTGGCTCGCCACCGGCTCGGGACGGAGCCCGAGCCGCGCCAGCGCGTCGGCCTCGGTGGCGGCGTCGAGGTGGACGAGCGTGCCGACCGCGCCCGAGAACTTCCCCACCGCGCAGCCCTCCAGCGCGGCGCCGAGGCGCTCGAGCCCGCGCCCCAGCTCCTCGCTCCAGGCCAGGCACTTGAGCCCGAAGGTGACGGGCTCGGCGTGGATGCCGTGGGTCCGCCCCACCATCGGGGTGCGCCGGTGCGCCTGCGCCAGCGCCCACGCCGCGCGGCGCAG
>CAYHRW010000217.1:3221-5056 GCA_964359105.1 uncultured bacterium | reverse complement strand
CAGAGCCGCTCGCGCGCGCTCACGAACCCCCACGCGACGTAGAGGTCGGGCAGCGACTGCGCGCGCAGGTGCGGGATGCCGAAGCGGTCGGTGACGATCCTGACCGGCGCGGAGAGCGCGGGGAGAACGAGGGTGGTGTCGTGCGCGGCGCCCGCGGCGCTCGGGAGCGCGAGCGCGGCCAAGACCGCGAGGGCGCAGCAGAAGACCAACCGGCGGCGAGAGGGCATGAGCACTCCGGGTCAGTGTGCGGGTGTGCTACGGTCGCCGCATGGAGATAGCAGATGAGTGAGCCGCGGGCAATCGGGCTCGATCTCGGCGGCACCGACCTCAAGGCCGCGCTGGTGGACGCGGGCGGCGGCATCCACGGCTTCTGTCGCTGCCCCGCGCGCGCCCGGGAGAGCGAGGCCGCGCCGCTCGAGGCGATCGCCGAGACCGTGATCGCGCTCGCGCGTGAGGCGGGCGGCGGGATCGTGGCCCTGGGGCTCGGGACCCCGGGCCGCGTGGATCCCGCCACCGGGGGCGTGGTGGGGAACACGCCGCACCTGCCGCACTGGGATTCGCCGCCGTTGCGCGACTGGCTGGCGGCGCGCGTGGCCTGGCCGGTGGTGGTGGACAATGACGCCAACTTCGCGGCGCTCGCCGAGCACCGGCTGGGGGCGGCATCCGGCGCGCGCGTCTCGCTGACCGTCACGGTCGGCACCGGGGTGGGCTGCGGGATCGTCAGCGAAGGCCGCCTGCTCCGCGGCGCGGGCGGCGGCGCGGGCGAGCTCGGGCACCTGCCGCTCGACGGGCGGGTGCCGTGCCGCTGCGGCGTGCCGGGCTGCGTCGAGCCCGAGTGCTCGGGCGCGGGACTCGCCGCGCGCGCCCGCGAGGCGGGGCTCGCGGCGGAGGATGCCGCCGCGGTGTTCGCGCTCGCCGCGCGCGGCGATGCGACCGCCCGTGCGCTGGTCGCGCGCATGGCCGACCGGCTGGGGGCGCTGATCGCCGCCGGCGTGCAGCTCGTGAACCCGGACGTGGTGGTGCTGGGCGGCGGTGTCTCGGCTGCCGGCGAGGCGCTCCTGCTCCCGGTGCGCGAGGCGGTGATGCGCTACGCGCTCCCATCCCACCGCCGGGACCTGCGCGTGGAGCTGGCGGCGTTCGGCGAGCGCGCGGGCGTCGTGGGGGCGGGGCTCGCGGCGTGGGACGTGGCGCGCGGCGGGCACGGCGCGACATCCAGACAGGGGTCCTCGGCGAGTCCAACCCGGGGCGAGAGCAAGGCTTGACCCCCGGCATCTTCAGTCGCAGATTCCTCGGCATCCGCAAGAAGTCTGGCCCGGGGGTTGGCCGCATGCCGACGTTCCGCATTCCGCGGTCCGCGCTCGCCACACTGGCGGTCCTCGCATGCTTGGCCGCGGCCGATCCGGCGCCTGCCCAGGACCGAACGCTCTCCTCACCCGCAGTCCCTGAACGCTACCGGGCGCGCCTGCAAGCGGCGGACTCGCTGGCTCAGGTGTCCCGGTTCGACTCCGCGCTCACGGTCCTTTCACCGGTGGTCCGCGACGCCCGGCGCCGGGGCGACCGAGCCTCCCTGGCCTTCGTGCTCCGGCTCCAGGCCGCGCTGCTCTGGCGCGCCGGACGCGATCGGCAGGCACGCGTGCCCGCGCGCGAGGCGGTGCGTCTGGCGCACGCGGTCGGCGACACCGTCACGCTCATGTCGGCGCTTCGCACGCTCGGATCGGAACGGGTGGAGCACGACGGGCTCGTCGAGCCCGCGAACGGGTGGCTCCTGCTGCTGGCGACGAGGGCAGGCGACCTCCGTTTCGAGGGCGTCGCGCGGTCGAGCTTGGCCTACGACG
>CAYHRW010000217.1:0-3121 GCA_964359105.1 uncultured bacterium | reverse complement strand
AGGGCAGGCGACCTCCGTTTCGAGGGCGTCGCGCGGTCGAGCTTGGCCTACGACGCGCTGGTCGCAGGCCGCTTCGAGGACGCGAAGAAGGACTACACCCACGCGATCGAGGTGCTGCGCCTGGCCGGCGACTGGCGCACCGAGCTGAGCGCCCTCACGGGACTGGGTCGGGCCTGCTACGACCTGGGAGATTTCCAGCGCTCCCGCGAATGCCACCTCCAGGTCGTGAAGCTCAGCGGGCAACGCAACGACTTCTACGATCAGGGCCACGCCTTCAACAACCTCGGGGCCCTGGAATTCATCGTGGGCGACCCGGGCGCCGCCGTGGACTACTACCGTCGCTCGCAGGAGGCCTTCCGCCTCGCGGGCAATACCACGGAGTGGATCACGCCGGCGGTCAACGCGGCGATCGCCCGGAATCACATGGGCGAGTACGCAGCCGCCGCGGCGACGCTCGACGGGGTGATCGCTGCATGCGACTCGGCCGGCTCGATGGACCTCGCGGCGTTCGCCCTGTCTCAGCTCGCGACCACGCGGTCGCTTCAGGGGCGTCATCGTGAAGCTGCCGACGCCTGCCGACAGGGGCTCGCGCCGGGACGCGTGCTCAGCCCGCCCAGCCGCGCGAATCTGCTGCTCGCCCTGTGCGCGGCGCTGCTGAACCAGGACAGCGCAGCGGTGGCGTTGGCGATGCTCGACGGCGAGGCCCGTGCCCTGCGCGGCCGCGTTCCCGAGCTGATGGCCATCCGGCTGGATCAGCAACGGGGCGAGCTGCAACTGGCGCTGGGGCGGCCGCGCGAGGCGCTCGAGTCCCTTCGCCGGGCCGACCGTCCGCGGAGCGGGGCCGAGGCCTGGCGCCGGATCCGCCGGCTCGCCTACATGGCCCGCTGCGAACGGGCCCTGGGCCGTCCGGAGAGGGCGGTGATGATCCTGCAGCAGGGGCTCGAGATCTGGGAGCAGGACCGGAGCGTGCCGCGCGAGCCCGAGTGGCGCGAGCAGCGCGGCTCGAACGGCCGGTCGCTGCACTCCGTGCTGGCCGAGGTGGCCCTCGAGTTCCCACCCGAGAAGACCCCGGAACAGCGGACCCGGGCGACCTACGAACTGCTTCAGCGCTTCAAGGCCCGGACCCTGTACGAGCGCACCCTGGGTCCCAGAATGACGCCGGAAGAGCCACCGGTCCGCATCGCTTTCCGTCCCGTCACGATCGACGCGCTGCAGCGGGACGTGCTCGGCGACGGGGAACTCCTGCTCGATGCGTTCTCGGGTTCCTTCGGATCCTACATATTCGCGGTTTCGCGTCGGGATCTCCGCGTCGTGAGGTTGCCGCGGGACGAGGAGCTCTACCCCAGGCTCCGGCTCTACCACGACCTGCTCGCCAGGCCCCCGCGTGCAGAAGGCTCGGGTGCGGCGGCGGACACGGTGGGGCTGCGGCTGGGTCAGTTCCTGCTGGGAGAGATCGCGGACCTGGTCCGAGGGTGCCGCCGGATCCTCTTTTCCCCCGACGGAGACATGAACCTGCTCCCGCTGGCCGCGCTCCGGGTGCCGGGCCCGGATGGTCCGGTGGCGGTGGCGGCGCGCGAGATCGTGTTCGTGCCTTCGGCCACGCTGCTGGCCGGGCTTCGGCGAAGCCACCGGGCCGACTCGTCGCGCCTCCGCGTGCTGGCTGTCGCTGGCCTCACGGACGAGCAGGGGAAGCGGCTCCCGGGCGCGCTTCGCGAGGTCCGCCGACTGGGTAGCAGGTATGAGGGCGTGGACGTGCGTGTCACCGACGAGCACGGGGCCGCAGGCGTGGCACCGGAGCAGCTCTCGAGATATGACGTGCTCCACTTCGCGGCCCACACCCGCGTTGACGATCAGCATCCGTGGCGCTCGGGCGTGTTGCTCTGGCCGCCGGGCTCGCCGGAGGGCGACCGCTACCTGCGTGCCGTGACGATCGTGAATCTCAAGATCCCGGCGCGCCTCGCGGTACTCTCGGGCTGCGAATCGGCAGGGGGCCACATCTTCTCGGGCGAGGGGGTGCAGGGGATGGCCACCGCGTTTCTCGGCGCCGGCGTGCCTGCGGTCCTGGCGACGCTGTGGCGGGTGGAGGACCGGACGACCGCTCGACTGATGGAGGTCTTCTACGAGGCGCTGGCCGGCGGCGAGCCCGCGGCGGCCGCGCTGAGGGCGGCGCAGGAGGCGGTGCGTCGCAATCCACGGACCCGGCATCCGTTCTACTGGGCGGGCTTCGTGCTGATCGGGGACGGCGACGTGCGGGTGGCGCTCGAGCCCCGGCGAGACTGGACCAGGTCCGTCGCCGCCCTCGGCGTCGTGGCGCTGGGAGTCGCGATCGTGGTCCTTAGACGCCGCCGCAGGCGCCGGCAGCGGCCTGGCGGCGCGCTGTGACGGCGCCGGGTTCCGAGCGTCCAATGCCAGTGACGGAGTGCCGATCGGAGGAGACGCCGGACGAAGCCCTGGTGCTCGCCTGTCAGCACGATGCTTCGGGGCCCCGCGGACGGGCTGCGTTCTCGGCGCTGATGGGGCGCTACTACAGGAGGGTCTATCTGTGGTGCTACCGCTACGTGCACGATCACGAGCAGGCGCTGGACCTGGCGCAGGAGGTGATGATCAACGTCCATCGTGGCCTTCCCCGCTTCGAGCAGCGGGCGCGCTTCTCGTCATGGGTGTTCGCGATCGCCCACAACCGCTGCGTGAGCGCGGGGCGAGCCGCGCGCCTGCCCCGCGATGAGGACGTGGATCTCGAGAGCCTGGTGGACCCGGGGGCGGGCCCCGAGGAGGAGCTGGAAGCCCGTGAGCAGGAGCGGGCCTTTCTGGAGCTGGTGAAGCGGCAGCTCGAACCGATCGAGCAGCAGGCACTGTGGCTGCGCTGCGTTGAGCGGATGGGTGTGGACGACATCACCCGCGTGCTCGGGATCGAGATGGCCTCTGGAGCGCGCGGGGTGCTGCAGAACGCGCGCCGCAAGCTGCGCGCCGCGATCGAGCGGCGCGAGCAGGATGACGAAAGCAGGCGATCGCCATGACGGAACCCTGCCTCAAGCTGGACGAGCTGGCCGGGATCGCCGACCTCCCGGGCGACGATCCGCGACGCCTCCATCTCGAAGGCTGCCCGCGCTGCACTTCGTTG
>CAYHRW010000216.1:2198-5073 GCA_964359105.1 uncultured bacterium | reverse complement strand
GGTAGAAGAGCCCGAGCGCCAGCGGCGGCAGCGTCACGCGCGCCACTTCGGGGAAGGCGAATACCGGCTCCCGGAGCTGCGGCAGCAGCGCGCGCGCGTACATGCCGGTCGTGGTGGTGAGGAAGTCGAACACCGCCCAGCACGCCACCGACCACAGCACGCCGTTCCGCGCCACCTTCGGATCGCGAGCGGCGTAGGCGCGCTGCCAGAAGCCCGGGTCCACCAGCGCCGAGAGCGCGATGAAGTACCAGACGAAGATCGCCTGCGGCGGGTTGCCGCCGTGCCAGGTGAAGTGGGTGGCCGGCAGGTGCTGGCGCAGGAAGGAGAGCCCGCCGTGCTGCGCGACCAGGAAGCCGAGCATCACGATGAAGCCCGCGTACATCAGGACGAACTGCACCTGGTCGGTGAACACCACGGTGCGCAGGCCGCCCTTGTCGATGTAGAACACCGAGAGCAGCGCGGCCGCCACGATGCAGGGCGCGAGCGGTAGCCCGAACATCGCCGCAAACAGCGTGCCCAGCATGAGCACGTAGGCGGCCGGCTGCGCCGCCAGGAACACCGCGAGCGCGCCCATCAGCGCGGGCCCGCGCCCGTAGGCGCGGTCGAGCAGGTCGGGCAGCGTGTAGAGCGCCTGCTCGCGCGCGCGCTTCGCGAAGAACGAGGCGAACAGCAGCGCGCCGATGTAGTACGGCACGCCGAACACCAGCCAGTTCGCGAGCCCGTGGCGCCACGAGTACTCGCCCACGCCGAGGATGCCGCCGTACCAGGTGGCGACCAGCGTCGCCACGAACGCGGGCAGGGTGACGCGCCGGCCAGCGACCAGGTAGTCCACGGCGCTCGGGCGGCGCCGGAACGCGCCCGCCCACACCGCGGCCAGGAAGGCGAAATAGAGGAGGACCAGCCCCCAGTCGAGGGGGCTCTGGCTGAACACGATTGGCAACCCAGTGCGGGGGCGCCGCGCCGGGCGATCGCCCGGCAAGAAAAACGCCGCCCGCGAAGGGACGGCATGAAGGCAACCGGAGAGCTCGTTTGTCTTCGCCGTTTCCCTACGCTGGTATGACCCAGTTCAGGTTCGGAGGGTGTGCTCTCAGGCCGGCCCCATCGGGCCGACCACCCCTAACGACGCGCCTGCGCTCGCGCGCAGACGGGGTGAAGATGCGATGAACGGCGGCGGGACGCAAGCGGAATCTCGCCCCGTGGATTCGCGGGACGGATGGCCGGGGGCGGAACGCAGCCGGCCGGCGGCGGCTACTTCGTGGCAGCGGAAGCCGGCGGCGTCTCCTGCCCGGCCCACACCGTGACCATGTCGGTCACGAACGGCTTCGAGACCGCGGCGGAGTCGAGCAGCGCCCGGATGGCAGTGGTCTGCCGGCCGCTGTGCACGGTGCGGACCGCCCACCAGCGCTCGCCGCGCTCGCGGGCGCGGCGCCAGTCATCGGGCGTGGCGCGCCATTCCTGCGGGACCAGCGCGGGCATCGAGTAGTAGGGGAGCCGCGGATCATCGAGCAGCAGGTACTGCCGGCGGAGCTGCGGGGCGTGGTGGCGGAAGAAGAGCAGGCTGTGCGTGTCCGCGAAGAAGACGAGGTCGCCGGGGTGCGCGTGCGCGCGCAGGAACCCGGTCGCCTGCCCGAGCTGCACCGCCTCGGGCAGCGGGCGGTGCAGCAGCGCCGCGCGCGCGCCCAGCAGCACGACCGCCGCGGCCACCGGCCAGCGCACCGCGCCCCGGCGCAGGCCGGCGATGCCCGCCGCCAGCAGGGCGCACCAGGCGGGCAGCACGAAGTCCATGTAGCGCTCGAGGAAGAGCGGCTCGCGCGTCACGGCCAGCGCCCACACCGCTCCGACCGGCACGAACGCGACCAGCCACAGCATGCCCGCGGCGCGCCGCTCGCGCGCGCGGAACAGCGGCAGCACGGCGAGCGCGAACAGCGGTGCGACCAGGAGCCGGCCGCCGTAGGCGAGGTGACGCGCCCAGTCGAACAGGTTGCGCACGGTGGCGAGACTCAGCCAGTGCTCGCCGTGGTAGCGGCGCGCCTGGTGAATGAGCGTGACGAGCTGCGGCGCGAACAGCACGGCCACCGCGAGATGGAGCGCGATCCAGCCCGCCAGCCCGCGCGGCCGGCGGCGCAGCGCCACGAGCCCCCAGAGCCCGAGGAACCCGAGCGGCGCCACCGCCCAGTAGAGCGAGTAGAGCGCTGCGGTCGCGCTCAGCACGAACGCCAGCCCGTCGCGCACGCGGCCACGCTCGATCCAGCGCCATCCGGTCCACACGGCGAGCGTCACCAGCAGCCACATCAGCCCGTAGGCGCGCCCTTCGTGCGAGAACGCGATGTGCACGGGGTGGAGCGCGAGCAGCAACGCGGCGAGCAGCGCGGCGCGGCGCCCGAACAGCTCGCGCACGAACCCCCAGAGCACCGGGAGGGTGAGCAGGCCGAAGAGGATGGAGAGCGACTTGATCCACAGGTCGCCCTCCCCGCCCAGCCCGCGCCACAGCCAGGTGAGCAGGAAATGGAGCGGGGGGTGGAGGTCCTGAGACAGCACGTGCGCGATCCCCGCGGGGCCCTGGCGGGAGACCCACAGGGTGAAGATCTCGTCGAACCACAGCGGGGTGGCGGCCGCTTCGCGGAAGCGCAGGAACGCGCCGGCCGCGACGATCGCGGCCAGCGCCCAGAGCTCGGGGCGCGTGACGCGCGCCGGGTCCGCGGGACGTGTCGCAGGGCTGGTCAGGAGCTCGGCGGGCTGGCTCATGGGGCGCCGCAGTATCGCATCGCTCCCGACACCCGCCAAGACCGATGCCCGCAACGGGCCGGCGCACGCAAGGTGCAGGCAAGGGCGGTGCGCGCGACTCCGATGCGCGCCGCAGCAGGCTCTCTCCCCG
>CAYHRW010000216.1:0-2098 GCA_964359105.1 uncultured bacterium | reverse complement strand
GACCCGGCAGGGCCTGATGCGCCTGCGCGAGCTGCTGCCTCCGGAGGAATGGCCGTGAGCGAGCATCACGGGGAATGGCTGGATTTGTGCGCGGGCTACGCTCTCGACGACCTGTCCGATGCGGATCGCCGCCGCCTCGAGGGGCATCTCGAGCACGGCTGCGCCAGGTGTGAGGAGGCGATCGCGCACTGCTCGGCCGCGACCGTCACGCTCGCGCGGTCCGCTCCTCCCGAGAAGCCCTCGCGCGCGCTGCGCGAGCGGGTGCTCATCGCCGCGGGCTCGGTGCGCCACCCGATGCCGCCGCCCGAGCCGGTCGGGGAGGGCGCGCGCGCCGCCGAGTCCGAACCGCCGCGCCGCCGGGAGTGGGTGAGCTACGCCCTGTACATCGCCGCCGCGCTGCTGCTCTACACCGCGCTGTCGCAGTGGCACCAGGCGTCACTGCTGCGCAGGGAGCTGGCCGAAGCGCGGCGCTGGGCCTCGGTGATGGACGCGCCCGGCGCGCGCCTCGTCACGTTCCAGCTCACGCCCGCTGGCGCCGCGCGGCTCAGGGCGCGCGCGATCTACGATCCGGGCGCGCGGCGCGCCGTGCTGGTGTTCGAGGACTTCACGGCGCCGCCCGGGCACGATTACGAGCTGTGGGCGATCCACGGCACGCAGTCCACGGCGCTCGGGCTCATCCGGCCCGACTCCTCGGGCCGCGCGGTGATGCGGCTCGAGAACCTGGGCGACCCGCTCTCTCTCGCGGCCTTCGCGGTGTCGCTCGAGCCCGTTGGCGGCGCGCCCACGCCGGGCGCGCCCAGCGGCCCGGTGGTGATGGTGGGCAAGCTGGGCGGCTGAGCGCGCTCGTCGCCCGGCTTGCCGCGCTCGGCGACCGCGGTCGTCCGTGGCGCGCGGTTTGCGACCTCTCACGAGGCGAGCACTGTCCCCATTGGCCCGATTCGGGTTGCGCGACTCGCGCGTGCGGACGCGCGACGCGCGTGCACCGGCCGGTACGTCGAGCGTACGGAATCGTACGCCCCGCGACCACAACGGGAGGAGAGAGCCATGAAGAGCAGGACCTGGATGGCCGTGGCGCTGGCGGGCGCCCTGGCGTTGGCGTCGCTGGTGGCGATCGTGTCGGCGCAGGAGGGGCGCGACCCCGGGCCGCCGCCCATGCCGCCGGGGTCGCCGGCGGAGAGCCTCGACGACGCGTGGGGGCCGGGCCCCGGCGCGATGGACGAGCCGCGCATGCACGGGCCGCGCATGGGCGGGCCCGGGATGCGGATGCGGGGCGGCATGGCGCACCGCGCTAAGATGATGCGCGCGCTCGACCTGAGCCCCGAGCAGCGCGAGAGGGTCGCCGACATCCGCGAGCGCGAGCAGCGCAAGGCGATCGGCATCCGCGCCGAGATCTCGATGGCGAAGCTCGACCTGAGGAAGCTGACGCGCGAGGAGCACCCCGACGGACGCCGCATCGACGCGCAGATCGACCGCATCGCCGGGCTGAGGGCCGGCCTGCGCAAGGCGCAGGTCGCGGCCATGCTCGAGATGCGCTCGCTGCTGACCCCCGAGCAGTTGCGCAAGTGGCGCGGGATGCGGATGGGCTGAGCGCGCATCCGGACGATGGCGGCCGGCCCTGCCTCGGCGGTGTGGCCGGCTCCGTCTGCGGTGGCATGGCGCGGCGGCGCCTCGGAGCGACGCCACGGAGCGGCACCTCGCAGGGGCGCCTCGCTGCGCCGCCTCGCGCCGGTGCCTCGCGCCGGCCCGTCGCGTGCCGCACCTCGCGACCGCCGCACCTCGCGCACCTCGCGCACCTCGCGACTCGCGTGCGTCGCGTCCGTGCCTTATCCTCGCGCGGCATGGCGTCCACCTTCGCGATTCCACCGTTCTCCCTTGCGGTCACGGCCTGCGCCCTCGGCGCGCTGCTCGGGCTGTTCGGCGCGTGGCGCAACCGCGTGCGCTTCGGCGACGAGGTGCTCGCCTGGGCTGCGGGCGGAGCGCTCGGCGCCGCGGTGGCGCTGGCGGCGGGCGCGGCGCTGGCGCCCCGCATGGGCGCGGCGCCCGCAGCCGGCTCGGCCCTCGCGCTTGCGGCGTGGGCGGCGGGCTCGCTCGCGGGCTC
>CAYHRW010000215.1:0-5075 GCA_964359105.1 uncultured bacterium | reverse complement strand
AACCCCTACCGCGCCCACGCGCCCTGGGACCGCCCGCCGGTGCCGGGCGACCCGTTCGGCCGGCACGTGGACTTCTTCGGCCTGCCGCGCGCGAAGAGCACCATCCGCATCTACACCGTGGCCGGCGACTTCGTGGCGCAGGTGGACCACGACGGCACGGGCGGCGACGGGCAGGCCGCGTGGAACCTGATCTCCAGGAACGGGCAGGACGTGGAGAGCGGGATCTACCTGTTCACCGTGGGCTCGCCGGTCGGGCATTCCACGGGCAAGTTCGTGCTCATCCGATGAGGGCCAGCGCGGGCTGGACCGGCGCGCGGCCCCGCTATCGGCGCGCTACCTCGTCACCGGCGCTCTCGGCAGCCCCCAGATCCCCTGCAGCACGAAGTCCGCGACCTGGATGGCCTGCGCGCGCTGGAAGTACCAGAGCGGGAACCCCGAGAACACCACCGGCCCGACCTCGCTGCCGTGGTAGTAGGTCATGATCGGCTTGCCCGGCGGCGCGTTGCCCTCCAGGGCGTAGTAGAGCGTGTCGAGCGCCGCGCCCTCCTGGTAGATGTCCGGGTTCGGGTCCACATCCTCCACCACCTCGTTGGGCCTGGTGAGGAACTCTCCCCAGTACGAAGTCGCGTAGAAGGTGGTGGCTCCGCGCATGGGCGGCACCGGGTCGGTCTCCGACGTGCGCTCCCGGAGCAGGGCGGGCAGCACCGAGTAGTCGGGCGCGCCCGGCCACGGCCGGAACACGGCGCTCCTCTCCGCCCGCCGCGGCTGGCTCACCGTGATCTCGGACTTCCAGTGCGGGCCACTGTACATCATGCGGCCGGGCACCAGCTCGCCGGTGCTGCTCGAGAACACCGTGGCGCCGCCGCCGTCGTTCGAGGTCACGTTGTAGGGGAGCAGGTTGTTGTAGGCGATGCCGCCGCCCATGAGCCAGGTCTTGCCGCCCAGCTTCATGTAGATGGCGAGCGTGTTCGTCTGACCCGGCTGGCTGATCCAGCGCAGCGTCGGCATCGGGTAGCGCAGGTAGTTCGGCGGTTGGGTGTAGATCTGCGCCGGGTCGGTGTACCACACCACGTGCCGGTACGCCGCGAGCTTCGCGAGCGGCACCAGCCCCCCGGGCAGCCCGCGCGTGCCGAGCGTATCGAAGGAGTAGCCGTTCAGGATCCCGGGCGGACTCTTCTGCGTGACCGGCTGGTAGTAGCGCCAGCGCACGCCACCGCGCGCGAACAGGAACGTGTCGAGCTCGGCCGCGCTCGGCCAGGGGCCCCCCGGCACCAGCGCGCTGTCGGGGCGCGAGCGCAATGCCTGGTCGGGCGCGAAGCGCGTGTCGTCCACGAACAGCAGGTCCTTGTCGAACGAGGGCCGGATCACCTTCATCTGGAACACAGCCAGGCTCTTCAGCCCGTTGTCGTCCTCGGCCTCGATATAGAAGTAGTGCTGCTCGAGCGACTCGGCGGACGCGCCCGCGAACGGGCCGACCGTGCCCGAACGGGTGCTGGCGCTCGCCAGACTCCAGTGCGTGATGTCGGTGGCCTCGTTGGTGCGCGGCGTCTCGTCGTCGAGCCGCTCGATGTCCAGCGCCCAGCGGAACGACCTGAGCTGGGCGCCCGACTGGGCGGTCGCGGTCCACGAGAACGGGATGCGCTGGCCGAACGGCACCTCGACGCGCACCCAGTTCGAGGGGTCGGGGTTCCAGGTCCCGGTCGCGTAGGTGTAGCTGAAGTACTCGTTCCATACCGTCAGGCGCGGGCCCTGGCGCCCGGTGTACTGGACCAGAAAGTAGAGCAGGTTGCCGTCGTAGTTGAACACCGGCGAGTAGGCGCCCGCCTCGTCGAACGCCACCACCGCCATCACGTACTTCTTGTTCGGGATCATGCTCGTCACCCGCACCGTGACGGTGTCGCCGCTCACCGAGTCCCAGCCCGCGAAGCCGGGCGCGTAGTAGCGGCGCAGGGAGTCGGGCCGCAGGAGCATCACGATGAAGGTGAAGTCCTGGTTGTCCTCGGAGAACAGCTTGTACTTGTACTTCACCGGCTTCTTCGTGACCTGCCCGTCGGGGTCGGTCCCAGTCCAGGTGAAGCTCGTCGAGGGCGGGAGCATCGGCTGGAGCAAGTGGTTGGCCTTCGGCTGGATGAACTCCACGGTGGGCGCCACGGTGTAGGAGAAGAACGCCTGCGCGACCGGCACCGAGGCCAGCCCGCGGTCGTCCACCGCCTTCAGGACGAACACGTGGAAACCGCCGGGGTTCGTCTTGGTGCCCAGCGTGTCCGGGTCGTCGGAGCGCAGCAGCAGGGTCTTGCGGTTCTCGCCGGTGGAGACCCAGGCGGTCTCGGCGCCCGCCGCGGTGGGCGGGTCCAGCGCGTAGAGGTAGTGGTCCACGCGACCGTCCGGGTCGAACGCGCTCCAGAACACCTCGTAGGCGTAGAAGTAGGGCAGGCTCGTGCTGGCGGGCGCCTGGGTCAGGCGCACCACCGGCCGCTGGTTCTCGACCACCGGCAGCACGATCTTCCCTTTGCGGCTGCACGCCGGTGCGATCACGGTGAGCGCCGCCAGCGCCACGGCGACCGCCGCGCGCGTTCCACGGACCGTCATCTGGACGCCCTCTCCCGGCGCGGCGCGGCCGCGCCGGTCGCTGTGTCCGAGTACCTGTCTCGCCGCGCGGGGAAGGGGGACGCGCGGGTCGCTGCCTCCGGGTGGGCTGCCTGGTCGCGGCCCGGCCCGGACTCGGAGGATAGTCCCGGGTCGCGGGGCTCGCAACGCCTGAGGCGCTCGCTCCCCGGAACGCTCCGGCCTGCTTCGTCTTTGGCCTCCCAACACGCAGGGTGGGCGAGGGTCTGCTGCCCATCCTGGGCGAGCGCGTGAGCCCGGCGACCGTGAGCCGCGTGGCGCGGACGGTGGACCGGGCGGTGGCCGCCTTCCGAGCGCGCCTGCTGCCAAACCACTACCGGGTGCTGATTTTCGGCGGTGTGGTCCTGAGCCAACGAACCGGCGCATGCGCGCGGCGCCGGCGGGTGCTAGTGGCGATCAGCATCACCCCTGAGGGTAAGAAAAACCCTCGGCTACCGCTTGGCACCGGCCGGGTCGCGGCCCGGCAGGCGCCCCGGCGCTTGGCCGACAGCAGGCAGGAGTGCTGCCCAGCGGCGGTGCCCTGCATGCGCGCGGCACCTCGAGGAGCCGTCATGGTTCGTCTTCGAGGACGGAGGTTGGAGCAGGGCCGCCGGCACCACGGCAGCCATCGAGCGGCGCTTCAACGAGTTCAGAAGGTGGACGCGCGCCCCGCGCGGGGTGGTTCTGGGGGGGTGCGGGCGCCGGCGCAAGAGGGCCTGGGGATCTTGGCCTCTTGGGCAACCCCTTGAGGTGTGGCGGTCTCCCGATATCGCCGGGTGAGAAGCCACATTGGGTCGCGGGGGGATGGGTCCGAGGGACTCGCCGAGGAGCGGGCCATAGGTTCCGAAAAACCACAATGCTGACGTTCTTCCTTGACACCGCTCGGGGCGCGGAACAAGCATCGCTCATGCCGCGCCGTCGAGTGACGATACGCTGGGGCTTGACCCTTATCGCAGTCAGCGCGATCTCTTCCTGTCAGCTGCTCGCGCCCAGAATCTCCTATGTCGTCGACGTCCCAGCCAAGTTACCACATCATCTGCCTGTCCTCGTGCTCGCACGAGTCGACAATCCCCCACGAGACTCACTCGTTCTCAGGGCATATGCCACTGCCTCGCTCTTTCGCATGACAGGCCTAGCCGCTCTGGGTCCTCACAATGAGCCGCTTCGCACTAGCCTGACAATCCGCGCCCACGAGCGCGGGCCGAAGCCCGCGAACGTGCCTTACGTCGTAGTCTACGGCCCGCTACCCAGGCGTGTGACCCTCACCTACATGGTCGATCCCACCGTCCGCGAGGGCAATGCGCATGTCGGCTACACCGGACGCCGATCATCCTACATCGATACTCTCTTTGCGCTGACGTCCGGACGGGACATCTTGCTTCTGCCCGCCCAGCACACCGAACGCTATCGGCTACAACTTCAGCTTGTACATAAGGAGACATGGACGAGTCTCTCATGTCTCACACGGCTTCCGCGGCGGCCCGGCGCCGGGGTAGTCCCTTCCGATATCTGGGTGCCTCACGGTCGGGTCCCGTCGGCTGTCGAGCAGTTCGCTTCCACTCCGCTCGCGTTCGGTGACTTCGTCGTCGACTCGGTTGCGAACCAACATACGGTGGTCAGAGTCGCTTGTCTCCGCGGCACACCGGTTGCTGAGCGTGCTCGCACCGCGACCATCTTAAGAAGTACTCTCGACTCCATACGTCACGCCTTTCGCCGACCCCTGGGCAGCTCATATCTCATCGTGGCATTGCCGGATTCTCCTGATCACGACGTCGTTCTGGGAAGTGCCAACGCTTTCGGCCAGGCACGGTCGCTAATCCCGCTCACGCCGCATCGGATCCATGACTTCGCCATAGATGTTGTTCGCGCCTATACGCGGATGCCGCCCACTGCCAAGCGCCTGCGGCACCGAGAGGACTACTGGGCGCTTGATGCTATTGAGGAACGTCTGGCGTGGGCGTCGACGGATCTGCTTGACGCTGGCGCGCCTGGGAAGATGTTTGACCAGCTTCTGAGTGGGTATTGCGTCTATCATCTGACTAGTGAGACTCCTAGGCCGCTGCGGACGTTCTATAACCCTAGCCCGCCCAGCCTACTTGAAGCGCAAACTGTCGCCCCGGCGTTCTTGGGGTTGCTTCTGGGGCGTGCAAGCGCCGCTGGCCACGAGGTTGACGAGGCCTGGGTCATCAAGCGTCTCTTTGGAGAAGTGGGATCCAGCTCGCTGTTGAGTGACTTCGCGAGGCTCCTCCCAGCGCCTACGTTAGATTCCCTGCGGCGGATGGCCGACGGAGCCCCGTATGTCCTCGTTCTCGCCAGAGCCGATTCGAGCTTTCGGTCTCGCGCTGCGCCAGCAGTACGCAGGGCTGTCAGCGACTCACTGCTCATTGTTGCGACGGGCATGACCGCTGGCTACTTGGAGAACTGCGGCTGCAAGTCGACGCAAGCTGGCGGACTCCCACGGCGCGTTGCCC
>CAYHRW010000214.1:0-5094 GCA_964359105.1 uncultured bacterium | reverse complement strand
GCGGCTGACCTCGCGCTTCAACCAGGGCCTGGTCACCGACATCAAGCAGCCCGACATCGAGACTCGCATCGCGATCTTGCGCAACCGCTGCGAGCAGGAGGGCGACGGCCTGCGGCTGCCGGAGGACGTGCTGCTGCTGATCGCGGACCGGATCCGCACCAACATCCGCGACCTCGAGGGCTGCCTCGTGCGGCTCATGGCGGTGGCGTCGCTCACGCACCAGGAGATCACGCTCGACCTCGCGGACGAGGTGCTCCAGAACTATGTCAACCCCGAGCCCGACCAGCTGACGCCCGAGCGCATCGTGGCGACCGTGGCGGAGCGCTTCGGCGTGCGGGGCGAGGCGCTGTGCGGGCCGCGCCGCACACGCACGGTCGCGCTCCCGCGCCAGGTGGCGATGTACCTCATCCGCCAGCTCACCGAGCTCTCCCTCGTCGAGATCGGCCGGATGTTCGGCGGGCGCGACCACACGACGGTGATGTACGCGTGCGACAAGGTGGCCGCGCTGATCACGTCGGACAGCGACTTCTCCGACCGCATCAACGGTCTGATCTCCACGCTCGCGTCGGGATGAGATGTGGATAACCTGTGGGGGGATGGGGAGATCCGCGAGCGGCAAGTGCTGGATCCGCAAGGGTGTGAACAAGCAGCGGTGTTCTCAACACCGCTGGACGCCGCCGCATCAAGTTGCAGCACAGCACGTTACAGCGTTGGTGGCGCCGCCGTCCACACCCCCCACGGAGCCTTCTACTACTATCTTCTTTCTTATTGTAAGACAACAGCTTAGAAGCACTGTCACAGCGTCGAAATCACTTGCGGGCAGGCCATGCCCTGCCTATGATGCAACGGTTTCAGCTGGAGGCCTCCGGGTAACCCTGTCCCGGTCGCCGGAAAGCGTGGCCGGACATGAGCTTCCCCCCAGCCAGGGAGTCACCGTATGGAACTCACCATCCAGCAGGGCGACCTCGCGTTCGCCGTGGGTCAGGCCCTGGGATCGGTTTCGAGCAAGAGCCCCCTTCCGCTGCTCAGTTGTCTGCTCATGGAAGCCGAGAAGGGCGGACTGCGTGTCACCGGGACGGACCTCGATTTGACGACGTCGGTGGCGGTCCCATGTGCGGTGTCGAGCCCCGGCAAGGCTGCGGTCTCGGCGCGGCATTTCAACGAAGTCGTGCGCAAGATGCCGAGGGGCACGCTCACCGTCGCGGTGCGCGGCGGACTGTGCGAGGTCTCGTACGGGGAAGGGAAGGGGTGGTCGCGGTTCCCCGTGCAGGATCCGGGTGAGTTCCCGCGCGTGCCGGAGTTCAAGGGTGACGCGAAGCTCACGCTGGAAGGTGAGGCGCTGGCGCGCCTGGCCGCCCGCACGAGCTACGCAACCTCCACCGAAGACACGCGCCCGCAGTTGAATGGAGTACTCGTGCTGTCGGGCGATAAGCAGGTCACATTCGTCGCCACTGACGGGCATCGCCTCGCCCGGTCGGCGCGCCGCGGCGCGTTCGGCAGCCTGGGAGCGCAGGGAGTGATCATGCCGAGCCGCGCGCTTCAGGCGGTGAGCCGCACCGCGGAGGCGGCGACCAGCCCGGTCGAGATCGAGGTCGCTTCGGGCAAGAACCAGGCGGGTTTCAGCGCGCAGGTGGGGGAGTACCGGGTCCAGATCATGACGCGGCTACTCGAGGGCGCGTATCCCAACTACGAGCAGGTCATTCCGAAGGACAACCCGAAGCTCCTCACCGCGCGGCGCGGCGACCTCATGGACGCCATCGACCTGGTGGCCTCGCACGCCGATAACGTCACGCGCCAGGTGCGTTTCTCGCTGAAGAAGGGCCGACTCGGCGTGTCGTCCACCACGCCCGAGCTGGGGTCCGGCGAGCAGCAGTTGGATGCGCAGTACGACGGCGAGGACATGGAGATCGGCTACAACGCGAGTTATCTGCTCGACATCCTGCGCAGCATCCCGACCGAGCAGGTGCAGTTCCACCTCAAGACCGCGCTCTCGGCCGGGGTCATCGAGCCGGTCGGCGCGCTGCCCCAGGGCGAAGAGGATCTGCTCTGCCTGATCATGCCGCTCCGGCTCCCGGACGCGGTGGGATAAGCCGTGGAGCACGTGGCGGGCGTCCTCTCGCGGGTGCTCCAGCGCCTCGGGCTGGACGAGGAGCTGATCGGGTGGCGGGCGGTGAGCGAGTGGGAGCATCTGGTCGGGCCGCGGGTCGCGCGCCACACGCGCGCCGTCGCGTTTCGCGACGGAGTCCTGCAGGTCGAGGTCGAGGGATCGGCCTGGATGCACGAGCTCGGGTTCCTGAAGCGGGACCTGGTGCGCAGGATCAACCGCCACCTCGGGAGCCCGTTCGTGCGTGAAGTGCGTTTCATCGTGCCCCGGGGAGGGATCCTGCGATGAGCCCCGAGGAAGGAGAGGTCGGTTTGGCTTCGTCGGCGATCAAGTCCAAGGGACATCACTACGACGCCACGAGCATCCAGGTGCTCGAGGGCCTCGAGGCGGTGCGCAAGCGCCCCGCCATGTACATCGGCGACATCAGCACGCGCGGGCTCCATCACCTGGTCTACGAGGTGGTGGACAACTCCGTGGACGAGGCGCTGGTGGGGTTCTGCGACCAGATCACGGTCACCATCGAGAAGGACGGCAGCATCACGGTGACCGACAACGGCCGCGGCATCCCGGTCGACATGCACGCGACCATGAAGAAGCCGGCGCTCGAGGTCGTCATGACCACGTTGCATGCCGGGGGGAAGTTCGACAGCAAGACCTACAAGGTCTCCGGCGGCCTCCACGGCGTCGGCGTGTCGGTGGTCAACGCGCTGTCGGAGTGGTGCGAGGTCGAGGTGCTCAAGGACGGCACCGCCTACGTCCAGCGCTACGAATACGGGAAGCCCACCGGGCCGATGAAGTCGAAGCCGGCCGAGAAGGGCCGCAAGGGTACGGGCACCACGACGCGCTTCATGCCCGACCCGAAGATCTTCACCGAGACGAACTTCCACTACGACACGCTGGCCGGGCGCATGCGGGAGCTGGCGTTCCTCAACAGCGACCTGCTCATCCGGCTGAGCGACGCGCGCATCGGCAAGAGCACCGAGTACGTCTACAAGGGCGGCATCACCGAGTTCGTGAAGTACCTGAACCAGAACAAGAATGTCCTGCACGCGCGCCCGGTGTCGTTCTCGCGCGAACGCGACAGCGTCGCGGTGGACGTCTCGATCCAGTACAACGACGGCTACGTGGAGTCCGTCTACTCGTTCGTCAACAACATCAACACGGTCGAGGGCGGGACCCACCTCATCGGCTTCCGCTCCGCGCTCACGCGCACGCTGACGAACTACGCCGAGCGCGAGGGGATGACGAAGAGCAGCAAGGCATCGGTCACCGGCGAGGACGTGCGAGAGGGCCTCACCGCGGTGATCTCGGTCAAGATGCAGAATCCCCAGTTCGAGGGTCAGACCAAGACCAAGCTCGGCAACAGCGAGGTCAAGGGCATCGTCGAGAGCATCGTGGGGGAGGGGCTGCGCGAGTATTTCGAGGAGAACCCGTCGGTCGCGCGCAAGATCATCGACAAGATGCTGGCCGCGGCGCGCGCCCGCGAGGCGGCGCGCAAGGCGCGCGAGCTGGCGCGGCGCAAGACCATCCTCGACGGTGGCTCGCTCCCGGGCAAACTGGCGGACTGCGCGTTCGACGACCCGGGCCTGTGCGAGATCTACATCGTGGAGGGCGACTCGGCGGGTGGCACGGCGAAGCAGGGGCGCGACCGGCGCTTCCAGGCGATCCTGCCCATCCGCGGCAAGATCCTCAACGTCGAGAAGGCGCGCATCGACAAGGTGCTCGCGAACGAGGAGATCCGCAGCATCATCACGGCGCTCGGGGCGGGGGTGAAGGAGGACTTCGACCTCACGAAGCTCCGCTACCACAAGATCATCCTGATGACCGACGCCGACGTGGACGGCGCGCACATCCGCACGCTGCTGCTCACCTTCCTCTACCGCGAGCTGCGCGAGCTGGTGGACAATGGGCACGTGTACATCGCGCAGCCGCCGCTCTTCATGGTCAAGTCCGGGAAGGACGAGATCTACTGCTTCGACGAGAAGGAGCGCGACGAGGCCCTCGCGCGCCTGGGTCGGAAGAACGCGCAGGTCCAGCGCTACAAGGGCCTCGGCGAGATGAACCCCGAGCAGCTGTGGAGGACCACCATGAACCCCGAGACCCGGACGCTCCTGCGCGTCAACAGCGACGACGCGGTCGAGGCCGACCGCATCTTCACCATCCTGATGGGCGAGCAGGTCGAGCCGCGGCGCCAGTTCATCGAGGAGAACGCGCTGGCGGTGCGGAACCTGGACGTCTGATGGTCGCCCGGCGCACGCCCGCGAAGGCGGGACGGCTCCTTGCGGCGCCCGCGCTCATCCTGGCCCTGGCGGGGGCCGCGCCCGCATGGGTCGGGGCGCGCCCCGAGCTGGCCGGCGCGGCGGGCACCACCCTGGGGGTGCTCGGTCGGCCCGGCGGCGGGGGCGCCTCGCTCTCGGCGGCCGCGCTGTGGCGGGTGGGCCGCGGGCTGCGCTTTGGGTTCGGGCTGTTCGCCGAGGACATGGGGTCCGAGACGGTGAAGCTCAGGGACATCCACGACGGCTCGGACCTCGGCCCCGTGGCGGGACTGCACCGGATGGCTCTCGGCGCGGCCTGGCGGCTCGATGGCGAGCTCGCGCCGGCGATGGGGTGGACGCCGTTCGGCAGCGCGAGCTGGGGCATCTGGCGGATCTCGGACGACACGCAGGGGCGCGATCTCGGCGCGATCGGATCGACGGGGTTCAGCCTGGGAGGCGGCCTGCGGCACGCGGTCGGGCGTTTCCAGATGGGCCCCTCGGTGCGGTACCACCGGCTGTTCAACGAACGCGTAGGCCGCTTCGTGGCCGCGGGCGTGGACTGGAGCTGGCGTTGAGAGGCACCACACGAACCCCGCGGGCGGGCCGGCCCGTCGGAGGCAGGGACTGATCGATGGCACTCAACGATCGCTCGAAGATCATCGACAAGAACATCGAAGAGGAGATGAAGACCAGCTACATCGACTACTCGATGTCGGTCATCGTCTCGCGCGCGCT
>CAYHRW010000213.1:0-5164 GCA_964359105.1 uncultured bacterium | reverse complement strand
GTGGCGCGCCTGAACATCGAGGTCCGGCGCCGGGCGGCGGTGGAGGGTGAGAACGCGCACCTGCGCGACCTGCTGGAACTCGCGCGGCGCGCGCCCTGGCATCTCGTGGCCTGCCAGGTGGTCGCGCGCGACCTCGAGGGGAGCTTGCATCACATGCGCGTGTAGGTGATCTCCATCATGAGCTGCTCCTGGCCGCCCATGATGCCGTAGTAGGAGAAGACGTGGGTGTTCTCGTCCACGATCTTCGTGACCATCCTCATGTCCATCGGCTTGCCGTCGGGCCCGGGCGCGGTGGAGGTCATCGTGAGCGTCTTGCCCGCGTCGTCCATGGCGCCCGTGCCGGTCATCATGGATGTGCTCATGTTGTCCACCCAGAAGGACTGGTAGCGGTGGGCCGCGTTGTCGTAGCCGGTAAGGCCGTAGCCCTCGAACGGCATCTGCATCATCGTGCTCTGGAAGCGTTCCTCGAGGTAGCGCCCGCCGAGGATCATGCGGTTCTCGGCCGTGCCCTCGCTCACGCTGGGCTCGCCGGGCGCGTTCCAGGACTTCACCACCGCCTTCCACTTCCCCTCCATCGCCTTGAGCGTCGCGTGCGCGGGTCCGGGCGTGGCGAGCTTCATCATCTCGGCCATCATCGAGTCCGCTGCGGCAGGGGCGCTGGCCTCGGGCTTCGCCGCAGTCTTCGCGGCGGGCTTCGCCTTCACCGCATCGCGGGCCCACGCGGCCGCCGGCAGCGCGGCCAGCAGGCAGACCGAAAGGGCGAGCGCCGCCCGGTGGCGGCAGGAGCTGGGTTGGGGGTTCATGCGCTGACCTCCTCTTTGAGGCGTGTGTGGGACGGGCGGCCCTCTGCGTGCCTGTCATCCGGCGCCGGACCCGCCGGCCGACCGCGTGACGGCTCGGACACCGGGCTACCTGACCTCGATCGTCACCTTCTCCATGGCCAGCTTCTCGCTCGTGCGCCCGCTCTGCGAGCCCGTCGCCTCGAGCTGCTTCAGCACGTCCTTGCCCTCGACCACCTCGCCGAAGATGGTGTGCTTGCCGTCCAGCCACGGCGTGGGCACGAAGGTGAGGAAGAACTGACTGCCATCGGTGCCGGGTCCGGCATTCGCCATCGAGAGCAGGCCTGGCCGGTCGTGCTTCACACCCGGCTTGAACTCGCCGGCGCAGGTGTAGCCCGGTCCGCCCGTGCCGGAGCCAAGCGGGCAGCCGCCCTCGGCCATGAATCCGGTGATGACGCGGTGGAACGCGAGTCCGTCGTAGAACCCGAGCCCGGCCAGGTACGCGAAGCTCGTCACGTGCATGGGCGCGACGTCGGGCAGGAGCCGGATGACGAGCGGGCCCTTGCTGGTCTCCATGCGCGCGAACCACTGGTGCGCGGGATCGAAGTCCGCCTGCTTCGGCTTCGAAAGCGCGGTGCGCCAGCCGGGCTTCGACTTGTCCACCGCGGCCGCGGTGATCATCTGCTGGATCTGCTCCATCGCTCATCCTCTCGGGCTTGCGTCGGGTCGGGCCGGACTCCGTGCGCCGGTCCGGGGCGCGCCACGGTAGCACCGGACGCGGGTCCGAAGCGAGACGGGCCGCTGCACTCGGGAGCGAGCTCAGCGCAGCCGCACGAAGCGCGCGGTCGCCGTGCGGTCTCCCGCACGGGCGCGCGCGAAGAACACGCCCGCAGACGCGCGAGCGCCCCGCGAGGTCGTGCCGTCCCAGCCCAGGCGCACGATCCCGGCGCCGGTGACCGGTGAGTGCAGGCTCCGCACCAGCGCACCGCGCACGTCGAGGATGTCGAGGCGGACGCTCGTCGGACCGTGCGCCCCGGCGCCGCTCACCTCGAAGAGCACGTCGCCCTGCGCGGGATTCCCGATCACGCTCAGGCTGAATCGCGGCCCGCTGGCCCGCCCGCCGGGCGGCACCGCCACCGCGAGCGGCCACTGGAAGATGTCGCCCCAGTCCCCGACCGCGCAGCCGCGGTAGGGCGTGCCGAAATCGAGCGCCCGTAGGACAGTGCCGGGCTGCTCCAGGTCGCGCACCCACGGAGTGAGCGGCCCGGCCTGCCGGTCGATGACGCCGATGTTCTCGCCCCCGGCGTTGCGACCGCCGGCCACCGCCACGCCGCCGTCGCCGAGCAGGACCACGTCGAGCCAGGCGCCGTCCAACTCGTGCACCGCAGTCCAGTCCACGCCGCCGTTGCTGGTGCGGCACACCGTTCCGTGATAGCTGCCGGCCCCGCCTCCGGAACTCGCGGCCCAGCCTTCGAGCGAGTCACGGAACACGAGAGCCCCGACGTTCTCCAGCACGGGCAGCTGGTGCGGCGTCCACGTCAGGCCGCCGTCCACGGTGCGCGCGACCGCGCCCCAGGGCGGCAGCAGCCCGCCGACCCACGCGTGCAGGGAATCGAGGGCGAATACGCAGGACCACCCGAACGCGGTCGCGGCGGGCTGCTGCTCCCAGGTCACGCCGCCGTCGGTGGTGCGGCACACGAGGCCGTTGGTGTTGGTGTTCGACGCGCACCAGCCGTGCAGCGAGTCGGCGAAGCTGAGATCCGCCACGTGCCCGATGGGGGGCAGCGGGAACCTGGTCCACGTGTTCCCGCCGTCCAGGCTGCGCAGCACGCCATCAAGCCAGTAGCCCGAGGCCCACGCCCGGTCCGGCCCGACCATGTCCACGCAGGTGAGGTCGGGGATGGTGTCGCGGTAGTCGGGCCAGCACTCGGTCCAGGTGGTCCCGGCATCGTCGGTGCGGAGCATCATCCAGTCGCCCACGGCGACGGCGTGCAGGGGATCACCGCAGGCCACGTCCCGCAGGATGTTGGAGAGGGTGACAAGCCGGTTCCAGCCCGGCGTGGGGCCGGGGCTCTGGAGGAGCGCCCCGTAGTCTCCGGCGGCCCAGATGCGGTCGCGCATCACCGCGACTCCCTCGAGCCTGCTCAGGAGAGTGCTCGCCTCCTCGCTCCAGGTCATGCCCGCGTCGGTGGTGCGGAGGATCGTGCCTCGGTCGCCCACGGCGCAGCCCGCCCCCGTGCTGTCGAGGCCCACGTCCCGCAGCCCGGGCCACGGGGCGGGGATGCTGTCCCAGGTGGCGCCGCCGTCCTCCGTGTGAAAGACGAGGGCCGTGGTCTGAACGAGGCCGACCGCGCCCACCGCCACGCCGCGGAGGGAGTCGCGGAACGCGATCGACTGCAGCACCGACTCGCCTGGCACGGGGTGCTGAAACGACCAGGTGACGCCGCCGTCGGCCGACCCCCAGATCCCGTAGCCGCAGGCCCAACCTCTGAGCGGGCTCGCGAAGAAGACCGACCAGTGATAGCCGGGGAGCGGGACGTCGGTCCAGCTCGCCCCACCGTCCTCGGTGCGGACCGTGATCCCCTTGCCGCCCGCCCAGCCGTGCAGCCGGTCGTAGAAGAAGATGTCCTCGAGGAAATCGCCCGTGGCATGGACGATCGTCCAGGTGCGCCCGCCATCGAGCGAGTGGAGGATCGAGCCCGCGTAGCCGGTGACCGCCCAGCCCTCGTTCTCATCCACGAAGTGGACCGCCGCGATCCCTTCGAGGGGGCCGAGCAGGCTGTGGAGCAGGATCTTCTCGAAGGTCTGCCAGCCATCCTCGGTGCGGTAGACCGCGTGGCCGTTCACCGCCCAGCCGTGGAGTCCGTCGGGCAGGCCGAAGAGGTCGTAGAGATCCTCGCGGATGTCGCCGGCGCGGACCTGGACCCAGGGTCCGGCGAGTGCGGGAGTGGAGGCGAGGAGGAGAAGAAGGCCGAAGGCCAGCACCCAACAGCGGACAGGTCGCATGACACTCCCCCTTTCGGGGCGGCTGGAGAAGCCGCCTGCGCCTCCGCGGGAGAGTGGCTCGCGCCGGTGTTCCAACCGGGGAGGTTAGGTCCGCGATCTGCGTCCGGGCAACGATGAAATTCCTCGCAGCCTCGCCTGCGGGGTGCACCGCTGGGGACAGGGGGGCGGGCGCATCAGCACGCATCGGGCCACCCGGCGGCCGCGTCGCCGCACCGGCCCCATCGCGACGGTGGGGCAGGGCCTGTGGTTGCGCGGGGTGCGGCGACACACGGAGCCGCGGTGAGCCGGGCATCCGCCTTGCACCGTCCCAGGGTGACCCCCGGACGGAGAGACCTCCGCACCGCCAGACCACAGAGGACACGCCGGCGATGAACCGACTCCTGAGAGCGCTCCCCCTTCTGCTCGCTGTGGCCGTCGCGCTGGCTCTCGCCGCGGCGCTCACGGTGGTGCTGGCGCGGGCCGAGAGGGTCCTCGGCGGCTAGCCGCGCCCGAGGTCGAAGCGCTTGAGCGCCAGCGCCGCGATCATCCTCCCGACGCCGATCGCGGCGGTGGCGGCGGGCGACGGGGCGTTCAGCACGTGGATCATGCGCTCGGCCTCGACGATGCGGAAGTCGTCCACCAGCGTCCCGTCGGGCTCTACCGCCTGGGCGCGCACCCCGGCGCCGGCCCGCCGCACGTCGCGCACGCCGATCTCCGGGACCAGCTTCCGGAGCGAGGCCACGAACGCGGCCGTGCTCCACGAGCGCCACGACTCCATGAGCCCCATGCGCCAGTTCCGCGCCGCCATGCGCCAGAATCCCGGGAACGCGGCGAGCTGTGCCGCGTCGCGAAGCGAGAAGCTCGCGCGGGCGTAGCCTTCGCGCTTCAGGGCCAGCACCGCGTTCGGGCCGGCCTCGATCCCGCCGCGGACCATGCGGGTGAAGTGGACGCCGAGGAACGGGAAGCGCGGATCGGGCACGGGGTAGATGAGGTTCCGCACCAGGTGCGCGCGCTCCGGCACCAGCTCGTAGTACTCGCCGCGGAAGGGCACGATGGCGAGCCCCGGCTCGACGCCGCACATGCGCGCCACCCGGTCGCACTGCAGCCCAGCACAATTGATGAGCGCCTTGGCCCGCACCGGGCCGGCGCGGGTCTCGAGCGCGAAGCCGCCCGACTCCCGGACGAAGCGGGTCACCCGCGCGTTGACCGTGATTTCCCCGCCCGCGGCCCGCACCAGCTCACCATACTTCTCGGTCACCGCCGGGTAGTCCAGAATCCAGCGCAACGCCAACTGCGCCATGCTCGCCTGTTCGCTCACCGGCAGCAGCGCCTGCACCTTCGCGGCCATGGCGACGCCGAAGGCAAACGGCAGCCCGGCGAAGGTCTCGCCGACGTTGAAG
>CAYHRW010000212.1:0-5180 GCA_964359105.1 uncultured bacterium | reverse complement strand
GCCGGGCGCCGGCGCCGGGCGAAGCGCGCCGGCGTGGATCGGCACGGGCGCCAGGCAGGATCGGCGCGACTGCGACCGCCGCGTGCGACCTCGCGCTTGTCCCGGGAACGCGCGGCGGCCTAAGATGCCGGCCTCGCCTCCTCCCGGAGCGGCCCCATGTCCCCAGAACCACTCACCGCCGATGAGCAGGATCCGCAGCGCCTGAGGGCGGTGCTCCGCTTCCTCGCCGAGCTGGGCGAGGTGGTGGCTTCGAACACCGAGCTGCAGCCCATCCTGGACTGGATCGTGCTGCGCACCACCTCCATGCTGGGCGCGGACGAGGGCTCGATCCGCCTGCTCGAGCCGGACGCCGACTCGCCGCGCGGGCGCACGCTCGTGCGCAAGCAGTCGCATGGCAGCGTCTCGGGATCGTGGCCGCCGGCCCTCGCGCTCAGCGTCACCGGCTACCTGCTCCACCGCGCGGACCATCTGGCCACGCCCGACATCCTGGACGACGGGCGCTTCGCGGGCCTGCGCGGGACCGAGGCGCGCGTCCGCGCGGTGCTCGCGGTGCCGCTCCGGGTCGAGAATCACGTCACCGGCGTGCTCGCCGTGACCCAGGCGCGGCCGGGCCGGCAGTGGACCACCTCCGACATCCAGTTGCTCTCGATCGTGGCGGGATACTCCGCGGGCGTCATCGAGCAGGCGCGGCTGCGCGCCGGGTCGGTGGAGAAGCAACGGCTCGCGGAGCGCATCGAGCGCGAGCTGTCGCTGGCGCGCGAGATCCAGATGAACCTGGTGCCCTCGCGTCCGCTCGCATTCGGGCGCTGGGAGGCGTTCGGGCGCGTCGTGCCGGCGCACCAGGTGGGCGGCGACGCGTTCGACTACTTCGTGATCGAGCAGCGACGGCTGGGTCTCGCCATCGCCGACGTGTCGGGCAAGGGCGTGCCCGCGGCGCTCCTCATGTCGAACGTGCAGGCCTCGCTGCGCGCGTTCTGCGACGGCGGGCATCCCATCCCCGAGAAGGTGCGCCACGTCAACCAGAGCGTCGCCCGCACCGCGGCGCCCGGGAAGTTCATCACGCTGTTCTACGCCGAGCTCGACCCGACGTGCGGCCGGCTCACGTACACCAACGCCGGGCACAACTACCCGCTGCTGCACCGCGGCGACGGCGCGGTCGAGGAGCTCACCGAGGGCGGCCTGCCACTCGGGCTGTTCGAGGGCTCCGACTACGCCGAGGGCGAGACCGTGATGCGGCCCGGGGACACGCTGCTCCTCTACAGCGACGGGGTCTCCGAGGCGCTGGACGCGCGCGGCGAGGAGCTGGGCGAGCCGCGGCTGCGCGAGCTGTGGGCCCGGCACGCCGCGCTCCCGCCCGGCGACTGCATCCGCGCCATGCTCGCCGAGGTCGAGGCGTTCCGCGGAGCGGAACCGCAGAGCGACGACATCACGCTCGTGGTGCTGGCCGCGCGCCCGCCGGCATGAGCCCCGGAGACCTGCCGGCGTGAAGCGCGCGCTGCTCGGGCTCGCCGTGCTGGGAGCGGCGGCGCTCGCCGCTTCAGCGGTGGTCGCGGCGCTGCGCGTGCACAGCGTGGACGTGGTCTCGCTGGCGGCGCGGGCCCCGCGTCGCACCGCCCTGATGCGCCAGCGCGAGGTCGAGGCCACCGCGGCGGGACGAGGCTACCGCGTCCGCCAGGCCTGGGTCCCCTACGACCACATCGCGCCGCTGCTGCGCCGCGCGGTGCTGGTCGCCGAGGACGACGCGTTCTACCGGCACGGCGGGCTCGACTGGAACGAGCTCCGGGCGGCGGCGCGCCGCAACATCGAGGAGCGCCGCGTGGTGCGCGGGGGCAGCACGATCCCGCAGCAGCTCGCGAAGAACCTGTTCCTCGGTGACCGGCGCACCGTCATGCGCAAGCTCGAGGAGGTGTTCCTGGCGCTGCGCATGGAGGGCGCGCTCTCGAAGCGGCGCATCTTCGAGCTCTACCTGAACCTCATCGAGTGGGGCGACGGGGTGTTCGGCGCCGAGGCGGCGGCGCGCCACTGGTTCGGCGTCTCCGCCTCCGAGCTGACGCCGCGCCAGGCGGTGCTGCTCGCCGCGGTCATCATCAACCCGCGGCGCTACTCGCCGCTCCGGCCCTGCCGCCGTATCGAGCGGCGCGCGCGCCTGATCGCCTCCCGGCTCCGCCGGCGTGGCGCGCTCTCCGAGGCCGAGTATCTGGATGCGACCGGCGTGCCACCGCGCGCGGACACCACGGCGGCCGCTCCCGGATCGCCCGCCGCGCCAGCCACGCCGCCGGCCGATCCCTCCGCCGCGCCCCCCGAGACGGCGCGGGGCGAACCCGGGGGACCCGGACCGCGTTGAGCGGCAGTCCGGCGATCCACCGAGCGCTCGTAGAGGAGGCGCCCGGCTATCCGCCGAGCGCCTCCTTCACCAGCCGCGAGACCGTCGCGCCCTCGGCCCGCCCCCTGACCTGCGCCATCACCGCCCCGATCACCTTGCCCATGTCCCTCGGGCCCGCGGCACCGGTCTTCGCCACCGCCTCGCGCACCAGCGCCCGCAGCTCGTCCTCGGATAGTCCCTGCGGGAGGTAGCGCGACGTCACGCGCACCTCCTGCTCCTCGCGCGCGATGAGATCCTGGCGGCCGGCCTTCTTGAGCTCCTCGATGGTCTCGCGGCGCTTCTTGACGTAGCGCTGCAGCACCTCGATCTCCTCCTCGGGGCTCAACTCGGTATCCTTCGGCTTCCGGGTCCTGGCCTCCATCAGGGCGGCCTTGAGCATGCGGAGCGTGCTCAGGGTGTCGGCGTCGCGCGCCTTCATGGCCGCGGTCATCTCGCTCTGGAGGCGCTGCAGGATGGACGTGTCGCTCACGGGTGCACCCTCCGTGTCACGGTCGGCTTCCGCTTGGAGGGGAGGCGACGTCTCGGGCCGGCCCCTCCGCCGTGGCCCGCGCTGCGGTGAACGCGGCCGCGGCCCGTTCGAAGGTCTCGAGCGCGGCCGCGAAGCGCGCGGGCTCGCTGCCCAGCGCCACGCGCACGCCGCGCGGGTCTCCGAAGAAACGCCCCGGCACCACCGCGAGATCGTGGCGCTCGGCCGCGACAGCCGCGAACGCGTCACCCGCCGCCGGCCCCGGGAAGAGGCAGAAGGCCGTGGTGCCGCGCGGCGCGGGCCCGGGATCGAAGTCCGCGGCGCGCCCGGCGAGCGAGCGCCAGCGCGCGTGGTTCTCCGCGAGGATGCGCCGGGTCCGCGCGCGCAGCGCGTCCAGGTGCGGCGCCAGCGCGAGCGCCAGCGCCACGGACGCGCGCGAGGGCTCCACCGAGAGCGCGTTCTGAGCGTTCGCGCAGCGCGCCAGCGCCCCGGCGCTTCCCGCGACCCAGCCGATGCGCAGGCTGCCGAGCCCGTACGCCTTGGTGAGGGTGGCGGTCGTGACCCATCGCGGGTGGCGTGCCGCCAGCGTCCCGCACACCCGTTCCGAGGCGTCGCGGAAGGTCTCATCGCAGACCAGCCACAGGTCCCGCCGCTCGGCCAGCGCGGCGAGCGCGCCGGCGTCCTCGTCCTCGAGCGACGCGCCGCTGGGATTGTGAAGATCGGTGAGCATGACGAGCCGGGTCGCCGGGCCGAGCGCCGCCTCCACCGCTTCGGCCACGCGGGCGTAGCCATGGGCGCGCTCGCGCGTGAAGCCGCGCACCCTGACGCCGAAGAACGGCGGCACCGCGCGGTGCGGCTCGTAGCCCGGCAACTCGACCAGCGCCTCCTCCCCCGGCTCGAGCAGCCCGGCGAACGCGCAGGCGTTCGCCTCGCTGGCCCCGGCGGTGAGCAGCACGCGGCCGCCCGGCGCGCCCAGCCGCACGCCCAGCGCGTGCTCCAGCTCGGCTTGCGCGGCATCGCCGTCGCGCGGCAGGTCGGCCCGGTGCGGCAGCCCGAGCGCGGCGAGGTCGGGCGCCGCCACCGCGCTGTCCGAGAGGATGTGGCGGAAGCGCTGCGGCTGCGTCTTGCTCCAGGCGATGTGCTCGAGCGTGGGGCGCGTCATTGGCGCGCGAAGATACCACGCGGCGGCGGGGGCCGGGCCGCGCCGGGCAGCCGCGCCGGGCGGATGAGCGCCGGGTCCCGCGGAGCTTGCGCTTGGGGTCGGGGCGCCCCCGGTGGTAAACCGCGTCGAGTCGGGGGACCCGTCCGTCCCCCGTGAGCCCATTGCGGAGGAGGCAGACGTGGGAGTCCCCGCGACCCACCCGGCCGGATCGCATCCGTGAGCGCGACCCCAGGTCGCGCGCCGGCACCGGTGAGCCACGCGACGGCGGGCGCCAGACCGGGGCCCGGCAGCATCCGCGCCCGCCTAGTGCTGCTCGTGCTCGCCGTGGTGACGCCCTTCCTGCTGCTCACGACCTTCAACGGCTGGACCCGGCTGCGCGAGAAGCACGATGAGGTGCAGACGCGTGCGCTCGAGGTCGCGCGGCTGGTCGGCGCGCGCGTGGACGACCATGTCGCGGCCCTCGAGGCGCTGCTCAAGGCGACCCGCGGACTCGTGGCCTCCGGCACCACGCCGGACCAGCGCGCCACCGCCGCGCTGGAGGTCATCCGGGCCAGCCTGCCCTCCGAGTTCGAGGATCTGGTCCTGCGCCGGCCCGCGGCCGGGCCGGGCGCGCTCCCCGTGCTGACGTCGGGCCGCGTCTCTCCGGCGGCCGGGCTCACCGTGAGTGAGCCGGCTCGCTCGCCGGTGTCGGGACGCTACACGGTGACGGTCTCCCTCCCGGTGCTCGACACGCGCGAACGCATCGTCGCGACGCTCTCGGCGACCCTGGTGCTCGACCGCCTGCGCCAGCTGCTCGAGACCGAAGACCTGCCGGAAGGATCGGTGGTCACGCTCGTGGACCGGAAGGGGATCGTCGTCGCGCGCTCGCTCGACTTCGAGCGCTGGGTGGGGCGCGACCTCTCGCGCTACCCCTACGTCCGTCGCGCCATCGAGACCGGGGAGGGCGTGCAGGAGGCCGTGTTCGCGGACGGCATCCGCCGCCTCTCGGGCCATTCCCACGTCCCCAGCGTGCCCTGGGTCGCGTTCGTCGGCATCCCGTCGAACGTGGCCTTCGCCGAGGAGAACGCGGCGATGCGCCAGGGTCTCACACTCGGCGCGGTCACGCTGGCGCTGGCGCTGGTGCTGGCTGGGTTCCTCGCGGGCGTGCTGGCCCGGCCGCTGCGCGCGCT
>CAYHRW010000211.1:3075-5186 GCA_964359105.1 uncultured bacterium | reverse complement strand
CGCCCGGTCGCCGGCCACGACCAGCGTGGTGGGCGGCTCGGGGGCGCTGGGATTCAGTGACGTGGGAACCCGGGGCTCGTGGAGCAGCGGGCCCGGGCGGTTGACGGAGGGGGGTACGGCGAAGACCGCCACCGCGATGCAGGTCGCGGCGGCCAGGGGCAGGGTGAACTTCACGTGAGCCTCCGGATGTCGGGGTCGGTCCACAGGTCGAAGGACGACGTCCCCGTTATCGGCAGGAGCACGGCGGGGGTTGAGCCCGGCACCACGGACCGCGGGCGCGGCGGACGGAGGGGGCGGTTAGAGCCCCCCGACGGCGAAGCGCACCAGCTCGGCGACCTGCTCCTCGGGCAGCGACTGTCCCAGCAGCGCCATCTTCACGATCCCCTTGCGGTCCAGCAGCACGAAGCCCGGCCGGATCTCGGAATGCTCGTAGTCGTAGAGCCCGTAGAGCATCGAGATCTCTCCGGTCACGTCGGACAGCATCAGGAAGGGCACGCTGTCGCGCACCGCCGCGGACTTGAGCGCGTGCGTCTTCTCGGAACAGACGCCGAGGATGCGCACGTCGAGCTTCCGCAGATTCGGAGCGATGTCCCGCAGCCGGATGAGCGGCGCCCGCCCGTCGGAGAACACGAGCAGCGTCCACATGCCGCGCTGCAGCGAGAGCTTGACCGGGTCGCCGAGCGAGCCGGGGAGCTCGAAGTCGGGCGCTTCCTCCCCGAGGTAGACCTGCCCGACGATTTTCGGCACCGAGCGCGGGCCCTCCCGTGGCGCGCCGTGGGGACGGACGACGGGGGGCTTGGGGGCCTTGGGCTCCTCCTGGGCGCGCGCCAGCCCGGCGAACGCGCCCAGCACGAGAACCAGACATGCAACACGTCTCATCGCAGCACCTCCCTCGGTCCGAACAAGGTCCTCGGCATGACGCCTGCGGGACTTCACTACGCTCGTGACTCGAGCCCGATCGTCTCCACCGCGTCGCGCAGCGCGCGCAGGTTGGCGGCGGGCGTGCCGGGCGGGATCGAGCACCCGGGCGCCGCCAGCCAGCGGCGGCCGCCGGTGCCGGCGAGCGCCGCGCGCAGCTCCGCCAGCGCGGGCCCGGGGCTCGCGGCCTGGAGCGCACCGTCCTGCGACACGCCGCCCATCACCGCGCCCGGCAGTCGGCCGAGCGCCTGCGCGAGCGTGGGGTTGCCGGGGTCGGTCGCGGCCCACGAGAACGCCGCCACCGGATAGTCGGCCAGCTCGAAGAGCAGGTTGTTCCGCTTGCACACGTGCAGCACGTTGAAGGGCGCGCCGGCCGCTGCCTCGAGCACGCGCAGGTCCCAGGGCCGCGACCAGGCGCGGTGCTGCGCGGAGGTGAGCAGGTCGCCCGAGGCCCAGTCCACGGTCGCGAAGTAGATGCCGTCGGCGCCCGCCCGCAGGAGCTCGCGCACGAACGGCACCCAGGTCGCGGTCACCGCTTCGAGCGCCGCGCGCACCGGGCCGGGGTGCGTGTCGAGGTGGCGCCGCAGCTCCTGCGGGGTCTCGACCATCTCGCCCAGCACGGCGAGCGGCGTGAACACCGTCTCGACGATCGGCACGTCGGCCGGCAGCGCGCGGCGCAGCAGGCGCACCGCCTCGATCTGCTCGCCGAGCGCGGCCGCATCGGGCCGCTGCGGCCGGACGCGCGCCCAGTCGTCGCCCGCGCGGATCGGCCACTCCGCGAGCTTCGGCTTCTCGCCCGGGACGCCGCTGTAACGGTAGCGCACGCCCCACGGCTCGACGTGGTAGTGCTTCCGCGGGTTCAGCTTGACCCAGTCCCAGCGGTACTCGCGCCACGACTCGAGCGTGGCCTCGACCAGCTCCGCCGCGCCGCTCTCGCGGTGGTAGACGTGGCCCCAGAACGAGACCGGCGGGCGGTCCACCGGCTGGCCGCGCAGGGCGGCCCACACCCGCTCACGCGGTGTCATGGGAGCCTCGCGGCGGGAGGATCGGAGCGATGGCGCAGGGGCGGAGCGGCGCGCGATTCCCCGTCGCGGGAACGGGGCGGGGTTGCTGCGACGCATGGGTCATGGCGCGGCTCCTCGAGCCGCACTCTAGCCCAGCGTGGCGCGCGCCGACAAGCAGCCCGGCGTTGC
>CAYHRW010000211.1:0-2975 GCA_964359105.1 uncultured bacterium | reverse complement strand
GCAGCCCGGCGTTGCCTTCGTGGTCGCGCCGTCCTAGCGTGCACGGCATGCGCAGGTTCCCCGCCGCACCGCCGCGCGCGCGACCGATGGCCGTGCTCGCGCTCGCTCTCGCCGTGGCGCCGCTCGTGGCCTGCGGGCGCACGGTCGTCCCCGCGCGGCGTCCGGTCGCGCTCTCCGTCAACGTCCTCGCCGACACCGGTCGCGCAGCGCGGCTCCACCTGCCACCGCCGCGCGCGCCGCACGTGTGGCTGACCCGCGTGAGCCCGTCGCGGGCCCCGGCTCCGGCTCCGCCGCTTCCGGCGCCCGAACCCGACACGGTGCCGGCCCTGCCGTCGCCGCCGGAGCTGACGGTGGACGAGGGGCTCAAGCCCCCGGTGCTGCGCGGGCCGGCGCCGCTGAGGCCGCCGCCCGCGGAGGCGCGCGCCGGCTGGGTCGAGCTCGACGTGCGGGTGGACGAAGCCGGCACCGTGAGCGACGCGCTGTGGGCGGGCGGCAGCGCCGACAGCGCGGGGGTGGCGGCGGCGCGCGCCTGCGCGCTCGGCATGCGCTTCTACCCGGCGCTCCGCGGTGGCCGCCCGGTCGCGGTATGGTGCCGCCAGCGCTTCGACTTCGGCGGGAACGGCCGCTGACTTCAGAGGGGTCGCGCGAACAGCTCGCGCGTGCGCACGACCGCGAACTCCTCGGCGCGGTAGAGCGCGAGCGCGCCCTCGTTCTCGCCGTCCACGGTGAGGTCCACGCGCTCGGCTCCCGCGCCACGGAGCCACAGGACGCCCTGGCGCAGCAACGCCCGGCCGAGGCCGATCCCGCGCGCTGCGGGGACCACGCCCAGCACCGAGACCTCGCCACGCGGGCCGCCCAGAGCGCAGCGGCAGAAGGCGACGCAGGCGCCACCGCGCCAGGCGAGCGCGAGCCCGTCGGGGCGGAAGCCGGGCAGTTCCGCGATGCGGCGGGCGTGCTCGAGGTCCGAGGGCACGAAGTGCCAGTGCTCCGCGAACGAGCGGTTGTAAGACTCGTTCCAGCCGGCGAGCGCCCGCTCGCTGCCGTCGAAGGCGCCCACCTCGATCCCGACCGGCCATCGCGGCGCCGGCGCGGGTCCGGGAGAGCGCTCCATGCGCCAGAAGGTGCGCGCGTGGCCGAAGCCGTGGCGCGCGGCGAAGCCGGCGAGCGCCGGGTTTTGCTGCCAGGCCGCCAGCACCGCCTCGCGCGGCGGTTCCGCGCGCGCGCGCAGCGCCGCCAGCGTCGAGGCGAGCAGCGCGGAGCCCGCGCCGCCGCGCCTGTGGGCCGCGACGACCCCGAGCCTCACCATGGCCCACGAGCCGGCGCCGGAGGGCAGCACGAAGGAGTACGCGAATCCCACGGGCGCGCCCTCCACGCGCGCGAGGAAGCGCAGCGCGGGGTCGCAGAAGGGGTCGCCGAGCTGGTCGTCGAGCCCGCCGGCGGCGAGGTCTCCGTACTCCTGCGCCAACGAGGGATCGGCGACGAGCGCGCGGAGGATGGCAAGGCCGTCCGCGCCGAGCGGCTGGATGGTGACGGCGCCGGGAGGCCGGGAGGGGTCCATGGGCGCAGGCTACGGAGCGCGCGCGCGACCGGTCAAGGCGCGTTGACCCTCCCCGGGGCGCGGTGTAGCGTGCCGCGCCGATGTCCACCACCGTCCCCGGGCTCGAGCGCCTGCGCGCCGCGATCGCGCGCTTTGCCGGCCGCCGCATCGCGGTGCTGGGCGACTGCATGCTCGACCGCTACCTGTGGGGACGGGTCGAGCGCATCTCGCCCGAGGCCCCGGTGCCGGTGGTGGAGATCGAACGCGAGAGCTTCACGCTCGGCGGTGCCGGCAACGTGGCCGCCAACCTGCGCGCGCTCGGGGCCGAGCCGCTCCTGCTCGGCGTGGTGGGCGAGGACGACGACGGCCGCCGCCTGCGCGCCGCCTTCGAGGAGCGCGGGCTCGACACCCGCGGCGTGATCGGCGATCCCGCGCGCCCCACCACCGTCAAGACCCGCATCGTCGCCCACTCCCAGCAGGTGGTGCGCGCCGACCGCGAGTCACGCGCCGACCTGGAGGGCGCGGCGCTCGAGCGCCTGTCGCGCGTGGTGGAGGGCGAGCTGCCGGGCTGCGAGGGTCTGGTGGTGAGCGATTACGGTAAGGGCGTCATCCACCCGGGCACGCTCGCGGGTGCCCTCGGCATCGCCCACGCGCGCGGCTTCGCCGTGAGCGTGGATCCCAAGGAGAGCCACATCGACGCCTACCGCGGCGTCAGCATCCTGACGCCCAACCAGCACGAGGCGGGCTGGGTGCAGGGCCGGCGCATCACCGACGAGGCCAGCCTGATGGAGGTGGGCCGGGGCCTGCAGCAGCGGCTCGACGCCGCCGCCGTACTGGTGACGCGCGGTCCCGAAGGCATGAGCCTGTTCGAGCGCGGCGGCCGCTACACCTGTCTGCCCACGGTGGCGCGCGAGGTCTACGACGTCACCGGCGCGGGCGACACGGTGGTGAGCGTGGTGGCGCTGGCGCTGGCCGCCGGCGCCGACTTCCCCGACGCCTGCCGGCTCGCGAACCACGCTGCCGGGATCGTCATCCGCGAGGTCGGCACCGCGACCTGCACGCGCGAGGAGCTGCTGGCCTCGCTCGCGGACGCGCGCCCGTGAGCGAGGCGGTGCTGCCCGAGGAGGCGCGCCGCGCGCTCGAGGAGTGGCGGGCCGCCGGTGAGCGCGTGGTGTTCACGAACGGGGTCTTCGACCTGCTGCACCGCGGCCACGTCGAGTACCTGGAGGAGGCGCGCGCGCTGGGCGACCGTCTGGTGGCGGGCGTGAACTCCGACGCCTCGGTGCGGCGGCTGAAAGGCCCGCAGCGTCCCATCGTTCCTGCGGAGGAGCGCGCCGAGCTGCTCGGGGCGCTGGCCGCGGTGGACCTGGCCGTGATCTTCGCGGACGACACCCCCGAGCGGCTGATCCACGCCGTGCGCCCCGACGTGCTGGTCAAG
>CAYHRW010000210.1:0-5188 GCA_964359105.1 uncultured bacterium | reverse complement strand
ACCCCCGACCGACGGATTAGAAATCCGTTGCTCTGTCCATCTGAGCTACAGGCGCAGGACGATTCCGCCCGGCAGGCCGCCCGGGAGCCCGGCCGGCGGCGCCCCGGGGCTCGCGCCCGGGCCCGCGGGCCCTCCCGGCAGCCTGCTGATGCTGGTGACCATGCGGCAAGCAAGTCGGGGCGAGAGGATTTGAACCTCCGACTCCCTGCTCCCAAAGCAGGTGCGCTACCGGGCTGCGCCACGCCCCGGCGATACCGTACTCAATCCGGCCGCGGAGGATACCGGCGCGGGCGCGGACCCGTCAAACCGGACCCGGCTGCGCTCATCGGAGGAGCGCGACGCGCGCGATGCGCGTGCCCGACGGAGTGACGAGCCGGGCGAGATAGAGCCCGGCCGGCGCCGCGGCGCCGCGCAGGTCGCGCCCGTCCCAGGCCGCCGCGGTGGCGCCCGCCGGGAGCGCGCCGTCGAGCAGCACGCGCACCCGCCGCCCGGAGGTGTCGAACAGCTCGAGCCGCGCCGGTCCGGGCGCAGCGAGCGACACGCGCAGCTCGGGGGCCGCGGACGCGCCGCGCACCACCTCGAGGGCCGCGCCGCTCCCCGGCCCGCCGTCGCCCCGCGCAGCGAGCGGGTCGTCCTCGTGACGGTCCGAATCGCCGTTCCCCCCGCGCACGCGCACCGTGAGCACGCCGCTCTCGACGCCGCGGAAGCCCACCACGAACGAGGTGCTCGAAGGAACCCCGTCCGGGTCGTCCGGGTCCACGCGCGGGTTGAGGGCGTAAGTCATCGCCGGCCAGCCGCCGGCCCAGGAACGCTCCACCACCGGCACGCTGGCCGGCAGCCCGACGCGCGCCGCGTCCACCGGCCGGCGCACGCCGCGCTCGTCCACCTCCTGGACCTGGAGGTGCACCATGCGCGTCACGGTGTCGTAGTTGGCGAGGTGGAAGAGCAGCGTCGCGGTCTTGCCCTCCTCGACTGTGGTGGTGCTCCACTCGAGGCCGAACACGCGGATCGGGTCCACCAGCGTGAAGCGCCCGTCCGCTCCCCACTGGATCTGGTGGATCTCGATGTGGCGCGCGGACCCTTCGTCGCTCACGCAGGCGAAGTAGTCGTCGCTGGTGCCGTCCGGGTAGCGCTGGCGGAAGGTCTCGGAGGCGAACCACGCCTCGGTGTCGCGCGCGAGCAGGCTGTCGAGGTTGCCGAGGAACGTGAACGGGCCGAGCGGATCGCTCGCCGTCATCACGATCAGGCGCTTGGTGGGATCGGGAGTGAACACCAGGTACCAGAGCCCGGCGTGGTCGAACAGGTGCGGCGACTCGACGCGGTCGCTGCCGAGCTTGCTGCCGTAGTAGCTGTACGAGGAGCGGTAGGTCGAGGGGATGGAGCCCGCGTCGCTCCAGCCGGTCGGGTCGGCGGTGGAAGCGGCGGCCGCGCCCAGCACGTAGGCGTTGTGCCACGGGTCGGGCTTCGCGCCGGCCGGCTCGTAGCCGTCGGCGTAGTGCGCGACGAAGTACATGAGCCAGCGCTCGGCGGGCTCTGCCGGATCGGGCATCACGAACGGATCACGGAAGTCGCCGCCGTTCACGATCTGCGCGTTGCACAGCGACCAGCCGGGCATCGAGCAGTCGTAGACCGGGTCGTCGAGCCGGGTCCAGTTCACCAGGTCGCTCGAGAACGCCGCGCCGATGGATTGCAGCCGCGGCTCGAAGCGCGGCGGCGAGAGCTGGACCAGCACGTCGCCGACACCGGTGTAGAACATCCAGTACGTGCCGCCCGCGTCGCGCAGCAGGCTCGGCGCCCACAGATGGTCGCGATCCCAGCCGTCGGGCCGCACCGCGAAGCTCGAGTCCACGAACGCCCAGTTCACCAGGTCCGGCGTCCTGGAGTGGCCGAAACGGCGCTCGTTCCAGTGGTAGTCGAGCCCGGGGGTCTGGTTGGTGAGGATGTAGTAGGCGTGGTACCAGCCCTGGTCGTCCTGGACGATGCTGAAGTCCTTGGGCGCCCAGCGCGCGGGATCGGGCCCGTAGATCGTCCCGGGCTCGGCGGCGAGCGGAGCCGCCCAGGCCAGCAGGGCGAGCGCTCCCAGCAGGGCGGGCGGGTGCCACCCGGGGCGGGCGGGCGGGCTGGCTGGGGATGGTCCGGCCGGAAGCGACAAGGTCGCCTCTCCTTCGAGGGTGCGGTGGAGGGTCGTCAGGGAGGGGCTGGGAACCACTATCGGGCGGGGCCCGCGGGCTGTCAACGGCTGGTGTTGCCACGGCGGGGCGCCGACCGTATCCTCTGCGCACGCGAAAACGTCCCCGCCACACTCGCAGAGGGAGAGAGCATGGGCGTCAACAAGGTGATTCTGGTCGGCAATCTGGGCGCGAACCCGGAGATGCGCTACACGCAGGGCGGCCAGGCGGTGGCCAACCTGCGGCTGGCGACCACGGAGCGGTGGACGGACAAGAACGGCCAGAAGCAGGAAGCCACGGAATGGCACCGGGTGGTCGTGTGGGGCAAGCAGGCCGAGATCATGGGCCAGTACCTCACCAAGGGCCGCCAGATCTACCTCGAGGGCAAGATCCGCACGCGGCAGTGGCAGGACCAGCAGGGGCAGAAGCGCTTCACGACCGAGATCGTGGCGCAGAACATCCAGATGCTGGGCAGCCGCACCGAGGCGGGTCCGCGCGAGGACGTTGGCGCCACCGTGCCGCCCGACGAGAGCGCTATCCCCGCCGACTTCAGCGGCGGCCCGGACGACGACATCCCGTTCTAGGGGGCGTACCGGTTTCGACGGAGGTTGAGAATCAGAGAGGTGCAGGCCGGGGACCCGTGCCCTCGACAAAAAAACGGGAACATCACAACTGCCGATGAGCAGTTGGCTCTCGCCGCTTAATTAGCGGCGACGGTCGCCCGGCCCCCGCCTGTGGGAGCTGGAGCGAGCGTCAGACAAACGCAGGCTGGTCCGAAGTCATGCCCGAGGGCGGAGGACGAGATCTTCGAGGGCTGGCGCGCCGCTGATCCCGCCGGTCGGAGCGGAGGCGCGCAAGACTCAAACGGCCGGACAAGCCTGTAGGACCTCCTGAGGACCGACTTTCGGACGCGGGTTCGATTCCCGCCGCCTCCACCATCACGCCGGCCGTGGCCCGCGAGGGTCACGGCCGGTCGACCGCAAGGAGGGCCGCCCCCGTGTCCCGGACCATCGCCGACAAGTACCTGACGATCCTCGACTGCATTGACGAGGTGGTCTACGTCGTGGACGTGCCCGACGGCGACCCGCTCAAAGGCCAGGTGCGCTGGGTCAGCAGCCGGGTCGAGAGCATCCTGGGCTACCGCCCGGAGGAGTTCTACGCCGACCCCGGCCTGTGGACCCGGTTGCTGCACCCGGACGATGCCCGGGCGCTGGCCGAGCGCACGGCCGCGATCTTCAAAGGCGGGACCCCGGGGCTCCGGGAATACCGCCTCCGCCACAGGCAGACCGGCGAATACCGCTGGATCGAGGACCGCGTGGTCCCGAAGCTCGAGGGCGGCCGCGTGGTGAGCATCCACGGCGCGGCCCGCGACGTCACCGATCGCAAGCGCTGCGAGGAGGTGCTGACCAAGCTCGCGCTCACGGTCGAGCAGGCCGACGATGTAGTCGTGATCGCGAACCGCGACGGCGTGATCGAGTACGTCAACCCCGCGTTCGAGACGCTCACCGGCCACAGCCGCGGCGACGTCGTGGGCCGGACGACGGGCATGCTCAAGTCGGGCACGCACGACGCCGAGTTCTACCGGCGCCTGTGGGAGACCATCCTCGCGGGCCGCGCGTTCCGGGGCGTATTCGTGAACCGCAAGCGGAACGGCGAGCTCTACCACGAGCAGAAGACCATCACGCCGATCCGGGACACCGGCGGCTCGATCACCCACTTCGTCTCCACCGGCAAGGACATCACCGAGTCGCGACGGCTCGAGCAGCAGCTCATGCAGTCCCAGAAGATGGAGGCGATCGGCCAGCTCGCGGGGGGCGTCGCGCACGATTTCAACAACCTGCTCACGGTGATCGTCGGCTGCGGCGCGCTGCTGCGCCGCGGGCTCGAGCCCGGCAGCAAGCCCGCCGGGCACGCCGAGACCATCCTGGCCGCGGCCGAGCGCGCGGCCGAGCTGACCCGGCAACTGCTCGCGTTCAGCCGCAGGCAGGTGCAGGAACTCCGGGTGCTGGACCTGAACGCCGTGGTGAGCGGCCTCACCGGCATCCTGCGGCGTCTGATCGGCACGCAGATCGAGCTGGTCGAGGACCTCGGAAGCCCGCTCGGCGGCGTGCGGGCCGACGCGAGCCAGCTCGAGCAGGTGCTCCTCAACCTGGTGGTCAACGCGCGCGACAGCATGCCGGACGGCGGCACGCTCACCGTCCGCACGGCCGGCGTCGAGCTGGACGAGGCGGAGGCGCGCCGCCATCCGGGGATGCGGCCCGGCGCCTGCGTCCTGCTCGAAGTGGCCGACACCGGCACGGGCATGGACGCGCAGACCCAGGCGCGGATCTTCGAGCCATTCTTCACCACCAAGGAGCAGGGCCGCGGCACCGGACTTGGGCTCTCCACGGTCTACGGCATCGTCAAGCAGAGCGAGGGCTACATCCTGGTCGAGAGCGAGGTCGGCCGCGGCACGACGTTCCGGGTCTTCCTGCCGCGGGTCGAGGCTGCGGTCGAGCGGCTGGGGCGACCCGAAGCGTCCACGGCGGCCCCGGAGGGTGGCACGGAGACCATCCTGCTGGTGGAGGACGAGCCGATGGTGCTGGACTTCACGGCCATCGCGCTGCGCGATCTGGGATACCGCGTGCTCGAGGCGTCTTCGGGCGAGGAGGCGCTGCGCGTGCTCGAGCAGAGCGGCACGCGCGAGACCCACCTGCTGCTCACCGACGTCGTCATGCCGCGCATGAACGGCCGCGCGCTGGCCGACCGGGTGCGTGCGCTGAAGCCCGGCATCCGCGTGCTGCTCGTCTCCGGCTACGCGGGCGAGGCGCCCCGTGAATCCGACGGGATCGGGACGACGCCGCTCCTCCAGAAGCCGTTCACCGCGACGACCCTCGCGCAGAGAGTGCGAGATGCGCTCGACGCGGCGTGAGCGGCGGCGGGCGCGCTGCCCGGGCCGCGCCCGCCCGGTCCGGCGTGCCCTCCGGCCCCCGGCCGCGCGTCCCCGACCCGGCCGTGGGCCCGCGCCGGGGGGCTCCTCC
>CAYHRW010000209.1:0-5202 GCA_964359105.1 uncultured bacterium | reverse complement strand
TCGCTCTGATCGGCGACCAGGGGCTGGCCGCCGCCACCCGCCGAGTAGAGCACGACCGCCGGGTACACCGTGGTGGGCGTGCCCGAGTAGTGCCCGACCACGAAGTCCGTGAGGTTGCTGCCGTAGGCCGACGACTTGCGCAGGTTGCTGAAGCCCGTGCTGCTGTTGGTGTAGTCGTCGTAGCAATACATGTCGTAGTCATCGCCCGTCGTGTTGCCCGCGCAGCCCACCACCCAGGCGTACCCTGCGGTGCGGGTGAACTGCATGCCGTCGGCGTTGGGCTGAGTGAAGGGACCGCGCGCAGGCGGCGCGGTCCGGATCATCGCGGTGTTCTTCGCGAGCACCAGCGGGCTCCACACCCACTGCCCGCTCCACAGGTTGTCGCTCTCGTTCGACTCGGCGATCGCGGCATCGTAGTCGGCGTAGTCGGTGAGTTCGTGGCGCCCGCCGCGGACGGTGACGGGGCCGATGTTGATGACCTGGCAGGTCGCCGGCCCGACTGCACCCCAGGTGGCCCAGGCCAGCCACTCGTCCACGTCCAGGTAGATGCGGCTGCCGAACCCGGGGACGGGATTGGGCCCTTCCTGCTGGATCGCCCAGTTGAGCCAGGTGGAGTTGCTGTTCCCGTCCAGCGTGGATGTCAGCACCGCGTTCCCGAGCGCGGCGTCGTTCAGGTTGCGCGGCACGACGGGCGAGGTGAAGCCGCCCGGCGTCACCCCGGCGTTCAGGTTCGAGAGCGCCGGCCCCACGCTGATCGTGTAGTTGTTCGCGAGCGGCAGGTCGGTGGCGTTGCGCTTCCACACCACCAGCCCGTAGTAGCCGGTCGAGGGCGGCAGGTAGTTGAAGCTCTCGTTGGTCCCGCCGCCGATCACCTGCGACGTGGCCATGTACTCACCCTTCGAGTAGTAGTCGCCCCCGGCGGCGTACAGGCTGATGTTGAGGTCCGCGGTGCCCGAGGTGTTCGTGAGCTTGAAGGTGTACGTCGTCGTCGTGCTGCCCAGATACACCTCGTGCACCTTCACGATCTGGTTGGCGCTCATGGTGGTGCTGGCGGTGACGCTCGACCCGTACGTGGTGGACGGGCTGAGCGCCGTGCCGACCCGGCCGCTCGCGGAGATATAGAAGGGGTCCCCGTTCCCGATCAGGTAGCGGTCCACGCCGATCCAGCGGGTGGCGCCGTAGCCGACGCTCCCGTTGTTGCCGTTGAACAGCACGAAGTCCGAGTTGGTTCCAGAGTAGGCGGACGCCTTGAGCGCCGTGGAGAAGCCGGCCGTGCTGCCGACGTAGTCGTTGAAGAGCTGGACGTCGTAGTCGTCACCGCTCGTGATCGGGATGGTGGCGATGCAGCCCCACCAGTTCCCGGTGAAGGCGAACCCGTCGCAGTTCCTCGCGCCGAACGGACCCATCACCGGAGGCAAGCCCCGCCAGACCGGCGTCTGGTCGGCGAGCGCGTAAGGGCTCCACACGAACTGCGCCTGGTACGTGTTGTCCGACTCGTTCGACTCCACGATGTCGGCGTTCACGTCGTACATATACTTGAGCGTGTGGCGGCCGCCGCGCACCGTCGCCCCCATGTTGGTCCACAGGCCCGCGATCGATCCCGAGCCCCATACGCCGCCCCAGGTGTTCCAGTAGGTGTAGACATCGTCCAGGTACAGGTCGTTCCGACCGTACGGCGCGGCGCAGTCGCCACCATTGTTGTTCATGGCCGCGTTCTGGTAGGTGGTCGCGTTGCCGTTGAGCGTGGCCGGCAGCGGGGCGGAGGCTCCGGTGGCGTCGCTGGTGTTGCGCGGCACCAGTGGCCCGTACCAGCCGGCCGGCGTGCCCGAAGTCAGGTTCGCGCGGCTGGCGTGCGCGTACAGGTACTCCGCGCCCTGGACGTCGTAGGGGTCGAGCGTGCGCTTGGTGACGTCGCCGTTGCTCGACCATCCGTACATCGTCTTGTTCTGGTCGAAGGTGCCGTAGAGGTCGAGGAACCCGATCGAGTGCCCCTCCTCGTGCGTGGCGATGTTCTGCACGTCCATCGAGCCGGCGGCGCCGGCGCAGCTCCAGGTCCAGTTCTGCGAGTTGTAGCTGATGTCGAACTCGATGTAGTCGCCGGAGGCGATCCAGTAGCGCCAGTTGCACACGGCGATGGTGCTGGGGTCGCCCCACCCGGAGTTGACCCAGCCCAGCACGTTGATGCCGTCCGTGTGGTTCGACGTGCCGGTGGCCGTCGTGCCCTGGTAGCTCGGCACGATGCCGGAAGCACACGCCCAGGTGTCGTACCCCGCGGTCACGGCGTCGAGGGTCTGGTTCACCGTGCAGCTTGGCGAGCCGTTCTGGTTGAGCCACCAGGTGAACGTGGCGCCCGCCCACTGCCCGGCCCGCGAGAAGCTGATGTTGTGGTTGACGCCGTTGCTGAGGGCCCCGGCGCCGTGGCTCTGGACCTGGACGTTCCCGCTCCAGGTCCCGGGCACGCGCGCGACGACCCAGCCGGCGCCGGCGGAATTCGGATTGACCCAGTTGTCGGTGCCGGGGAAGTACACCTTGTCATCCAGGGCGCCGAATCCGGTGCCGCTCACCGTCACGGTGACACCGGTGTTCGCTGCCGTGATGCTCGGCGTGACGCTGGTGATGTTGGGCTGCGCCAGCGCGAGGGCTGGCGCCAGCGCGAAGACCGCGGCCACGGCCACGGCCCACAGGTTCATGCGTCTCATGGCGGTCCTCCTCCTCGAGTGGGCGGTCAGCGGTCGCGGGACTTCGTCAGGCCGTTCACCGTCGCGCGCAGCGTGGCGAGCGGGAAGGTCTGCTGGCGGAAGCCCACGACGTGATCGCCGAGGACCGTGTACTTGCCCTGCTCGACCGCGTTGACGCGCAGCCGGGCGTTGGAAGTCGCCTTCAGGAACAGCACGGTCTCCTCTCCGGGAGAGAAGACCGGCTGGTGCTCGGAGCGGATGCCGATGTCGCCGACCTCGCCACCTTCGACCTGCAGGACGAGCCGGGCCCCGACGGCCAGATCGCCCGCCCAGCTCTCCTCGATCGACAGGGTCACGTCGGTGACGATGGTGGACTGGTCGGCGGTCCAGCGGCTCTCGAGGCCGGTCACCTTCGCGCGCACCACGGCGTCGGACGAGGTGATCAGCCGGTCGAGCGGGACCTCGACCATGAGGGCGGGCGCGGGCGATGCGACCGCGAGCATCGCCAGCGCGAGGATCGCGCGCTTCACGGCCGGCCTCCTTCCTTCCCCGGCTCGGGACGGGCGATGGTGCCGGGGGTCGTGGGCGGCGGATTGAGGATGAGCTCGATCATGCGTTCGGACTCGTGCGCCGCGGCGAGATCGCCGCGCTGGCGCGCGAACTGGACCTTGACGCGCAGGAACTGCACCTGGCCCTCGCGCTTGACCTGTTCGATCTTGCGCTCGAGCGCGCGCAGCGCGGGACCGTCGGGCAGGCCGGCCATGCTCTTCACGAGCGCCTCGATCTGGGCCTGGTTCTGCTCCTGCACGGCGAGCAGCGCCTTCTCCTCGGCGGTGAGCGGCGGGCGCGCGACACGGGCCTCGCCGCTCGCGGGCGCGGCCTGGCCGGCCGTGGCCTTCACCTCGGCGTCGGCGCGGACCGCGGCGGGCAGCAGCACGATCAGGGAGAGGGCGAGCAGCGGAGCGATGAGGGAGCGACGGGACATGGAGACCTCCGGATCTGGGGAGGGGCGGACAGCCCCGAACGAGAGGACGGGTGGATCGGGAGCGCCGGGCGGCGCGGGAGGCGGGTGTGCGGGCAGGCGGGCCGTCATGGCTGCTCCCGGGGAGCGGGTCATACACGAACACCGGTGCCCCGGCGTGCGCCAAACCGTGCGCACGGATGCCGGCGCGAGCGGCGCGCGCCGGGGTGACCGTCCTTGGTGACGGCAGGACGCTAGGCCCGCCCGCCGCGGCGGTCAAGACAAAGATGAGGGGGATGGGTGCGGGGCGCCGCTAGCGCACCCACGCCTGCGAGCGGCGCGAGCCGCCCAGCAGGCGCAACGCCAGCCAGCCGAAGACGAAGCCGCCGATGTGCGCCCACCAGGCGATGCCACCGCCGGCCGCGGCACCGAGCGCGCCGAGGCCGAGCACGAACTGGAGCACGAACCACAATCCCAGCACCAGGAACGCCGGCAGCGCCACGATCTGGAAGAACGGGAAGAGCGGGACGAGCGTGACGACGCGCGCGCGCGGGAACGCCACGGTGTAGGCGCCGAGCACGCCCGCGATGGCGCCGCTCGCGCCCACGGTGGGCAGCCCCGACACCGGGTGGGCGAGGAAGTGCAGCAGCCCGGCCACCACGCCCGCCGCCAGGTAGAACAGCAGGAAGCGCACGTGCCCGAGGCGGTCCTCGACGTTGTCGCCGAAGATCCACAGGTACCACATGTTCCCGATCAGGTGGGACCAGCCGCCGTGCAGGAACGTCGAGCTGAGCAGCGTGAGCCCCGTGGCCGCGACCGGCTCCTCGTGGAACCGCAGCGCGAGCGTGAGCCGCGCCGGCACCAGCCCCCACTCGTACACGAACGCGCGCAGCCCGGGTCCGAGCAGCGCCTGGTAGAGGAACACCGCCACGTTGAGCACGATGAGCGCGCGCGAGACCAGCGGCACGGTGGCGGACGGGTTTTCGTCGCGGAGCGGGATCATGGCGATGTCACACGCCATCGCGGCGCGCGAGCCGCAGCGGGACGGCGGGCGATTTGACGCTCGGGCGCGTGGTTCCTATCCTGCCGCAGACGGCTCACAGGGCCTGCATCCTTTCCGTCCCGTCGGCATCGCAAGGGGCGGTCGTTCGGATAGAAGTGGAATGCTGAAAGGGGAGTTGCCATGGGAAACGCGGTCGCCGTCACCGGCGAGAGCTTCGAGACCGAAGTGATCCAGTCCACCACGCCGGTGCTGGTGGACTTCTGGGCCGCCTGGTGCGGACCGTGCCGCGCGATCGCGCCCGCCATCGAGGAGATCGCGACCGAGTACAGGGGCAGGCTCAAGGTCGTCAAGCTGGACGTGGACGAGGACCAGGAGATCTCGATCCGTTACGGGGTGCAGAGCATCCCAACGCTGCTGCTGTTCAAGGGCGGCCAGCCGGTCGAGCGGCTCGTCGGCAATTACCCGAAGCCGGCGATCCTGTCGAAGATCCAGGCCCACCTCTAGCCCCGGGCGGATGCCGCTTCCGGGGGGGGGGGCGGGCCGGGGCGCGCCCGCGCCGG
>CAYHRW010000208.1:0-5212 GCA_964359105.1 uncultured bacterium | reverse complement strand
TGGCGCGCTTCCACATCTCGGGCGTGCCCATCACCGAGGACGGGAAGCTGGTCGGCATCCTCACCAACCGCGACCTGCGCTTCGAGGACCGCATGACGCGCAGGGTGTCGGAGGTGATGACGAAGGAGAAGCTCGTCACCGCGCCGGTCGGGACCACGCTCGAGCAGGCGCGCGCCATCCTCCAGAAGCACCGCATCGAGAAGCTCCCGGTGGTGGACGGCGAGGGCCGGCTCAGCGGCCTCATCACCGTCAAGGACATCGAGAAGCGCATCAAGCATCCGCTCGCCTGCAAGGACACGCTCGGCCGCCTGCGCGTCGCCGCGGCCGTCGGCGCGGGCGGCGACTTCCTGGAGCGCGCCGCGGAGCTGGTGCGCGCGGGCGTGGACGCGCTCGTGGTGGACAGCGCGCACGCGCACTCCGCCGGGGTGATCGCGACCGCCGAGCAGGTGCGCGAGCGCTTCCCCGACACGGACCTGGTGGTCGGCAACGTCGGCACCGCCGAGGGCGCGAAGGCGGTGGCCGCCACCGGCGCGGATGCGGTCAAGGTGGGCATGGGCCCGGGCGCCATCTGCACCACGCGCGTGGTGACCGGCGCCGGCATGGCGCAGATCACCGCCGTGCTCGAAGCGGCGCGCGCGCTCGAGGACGCCGGCGTCCCGATCGTCGCCGATGGCGGCATCAAGTACACCGGCGACATCGTCAAGGCGATCGCCGCGGGCGGGCACTCGGTGATGATCGGCAGCCTGTTCGCCGGCACCGAGGAGAGCCCGGGCGAGCTGGTGCTGCTCGAGGGCCGCTCCTACAAGGTGTACCGCGGCATGGGCTCGCTCTCGGCGATGGCGGCGGCGAAGGGGAGCCGCGAGCGCTACTTCCAGGAGGAGACCGACGAGCTCGCGAAGCTGGTGCCCGAGGGCATCGAGGGCCGCGTGCCGTTCAAGGGCCCGCTGGCCACGTCGGTCTACCAGATGGTGGGGGGGCTGCGCGCCGGGATGGGCTACTGCGGCGTCAAGGACATCGAGGAGCTGCGCACGAAGAGCCGCTTCGTCCGCATCAGCCCGGCCGGGCTGCGCGAGAGCCACCCGCACGACATCACCATCACCAAGGAAGCGCCGAACTACGGAGAGCCGGGCCGGCGCTGAGGGGCCGGCGAGCGGGACCTCGCGGGCGCGCCGCGGGGACGCGCCCGGCCCGGCGGGAGGCCGACGAAGAACCCCGCGGTGGGTTGGCGAACCGCGGGGTCTTCGTGATGAGCCGCGACTGGACGGTAGCGGCTAGCGCTTCGGCAGCTCGAACTTGAAGTCCGGGTTGATCTGGCGGATCTCGCCCACCACCCGCTCGAGGCTCTCCTCGGTCTCCGGGGAGGGCTGGGCCTTCCACGCGGTGTAGAGCTCCAGCAGCTCGTCCTGCTTGATGCGCAGCAGCTGCTGCAGCGAGGCCTCGTTGATGGAGCGCTCGAGGTGGTAGACCTCGCCCTGCGAGAGCCGCTTCATCAGGTCCAGGTACTCGCCCCGCATGTGGGAGAGGATGCGGATGTACTTGTCGAAGCCCACCGAGAGCTTCTCGAGCACCTCGGCCACGCCCGCGTTCTTGCGGTGCATCTGCTGGCTGTAGGTGTAGGCGAAGTGGTAGTAGGTCTTGCCCCGCCCGATGTAGGCCTCCTCGCTGGGCTGGAGCTTGGCCCGGTGCGCCTCCGGGATCATCGGGTTGTCGAAGATCCCGATCGAGACCAGCAGGAAGTCCGCGTTGGTCTTGTAGATGAGGTACTTGAGCCGGGCGTCGGTCGAGGTCGCCAGGCGCCGGAAGACGTCGGTGTCGTACTTCGACAGGAACTTCTTCGACTGCTCGACGTACTCCGGGTTGATGAACGAGTGCAGCAGGTGGGCCAGGTAGACGTTGACGTCCTCGTCGTAGAAGTCCTGGTTCGAGACCAGGCCCGTCTCCATGCGGCTGTAAAGGAGACAGTTGATCATGAAGTAGTAGGTGGGCTGGAGGTCCCGGCTGGTCTCCTTGAGATCAACGTACGATCGCGGATTCATCGTGGCCCCCTCCCTGTGGGGTCGCCCGGCTCCGGAAGCGCGGACTGGACGCGAGCGGCGGTCTCTGACCGTCACTCGATGCATCCCGCATGCCACGCGGTTCGCGTCGTTCCCGGGCCGCACCGGGCACAGGGGCGGCGTGCCTGGCATGCAGGAGCGCTTTCGCCAAGGCGCGCGATGACACGCGAATCCGCGCCGGCTGGCGCAGCGGATGGGGCTTCTGGCGCGGCCGGAAGCTCCGCGGCGACGCGGAGTACGTCGCTCACCGGGCCCGGCCGTGCCGGGTGGCCGGGCCGGGCTGACGCAATCTTTTCGAGTCGGGCTCAAATGGTTTGATAGGCGCCCCGGCCCAGCCCGAAGCGCGGCAGGGAGATGAGGGCTGCGTTGTAGAAAGCCCTGTGCTCTGCTGTTTGCAACGGCTGTCCCCCGCCGGCCAGGGAGGCTCGGAGTGTGGCCCGTCGCGGCCACCGGAGGCTGGCGGGCACATCCGTTGCGAGGTAACAGGTTCGTGAGCCAGCCCCATGACGTGACATCCGCGCGCGAGGCCCGCCGCCCGGGCGGCGCGGGCTACGACCCGGGTGTCTTCCAGACCGGCGCCGGACTCAGGCTGCGCCTGTGGATCGGCTGCCTCGCCGGCGCGGTGGCCGGCGCCGCCGCCGTGCTCGCCATCGCGTGGGCCGTCGCTCCCACCGACCCGCTCTTCAACCCCGTGGTGCTCGGCATCTGGCCGTGGAGCGCGGCCGGCGCGTGCATCGTGGTCGGCGTGGCGGTGGCACTGTGGCTGGATCACGCCATCGTGACGCATCTGCGCGGCGTGGTCCGCGCGCTCCACACCGGCAACCTCACCGAGCTGCGCGGGCTGCCCGCCTCCTCGGGATGGGGCCAGCTCTCGGTGCTCACGCAGCAGGTGCAGAGCCTGATCGCACGCCACCGCGAGGTGGGCCGCGTGGCGCTCGAGCTCGAGGACCTGCGACACCGAATCCGCGCCCTCCGCCAGACGGTCGAGGCGCGTGCGAGCGGCGAGCGCGCCGAGCCGCTCAAGCCGGTCGAGGGCGTGCTGGGGCCGCTCATCGAGGCGCTCAACCGCCATTGGGAGTCCGACACCGAGGCGCTGCTGCCGAACCGCGAGGCCGCGGCAGCGCTCACGCGCGAAGCCGCGCAGGTGCTCGGCGAGGCGCGCGCGTCGGCCGGCGAGGCCGAGCGCGGCTTCGTCGAGGCGACCGCGCTGCTCACCACGGTGCGCGAGCTGCAACGGCTGGGTGGCGAGCTCCAGCTCGAGCTCGCGGCGGGGCCCGAGCCGGCGGACCGCCCGGACGCCTGGGACGAGGCGCAGCGCCGCTGGCGCGAGGCCGCGGCGGCCGCCATCGAGGAGCTGGTGACCTCGTCGAGCGTGAGCGTCGAGCATCTGGCCGCCGGGCTGCTCAAGGTGCAGGAGATCGGCGACCAGGTGCACGTGCTGGCGAACCGTGCCACGCTGCTCGCCCTCGACGCGGTCATGGCGAGCGGCCGGGGCGAGGAGCCCGCCGCCGACCTCAAGGCGCTGGCGCGCGAGGTGCGGGAGCTCACCGATCGCACCACCCGGCTCACGCGGGAGATCGACGCCGAGGTCACCGCGGCGGTCCAGGGCATGCAGGGCGTGCGCGACCGCGTCGCGGACAAGCTGGACGAGGCGCCGCCGGCGCCCGCTGCGCCGGCCCGAGCCGGCGAGCAGGCGGTGCGGCTGCTCGAGCGGGTGCGCGAGATGGTGCAGGATGCCGCCGCCAAGGGCGAGCGCCTCTCGGCCTCGAGCGAGAGCGTGTCGCGCGCGGCCGAGCGGCTGGTGCGCCGGCTCGAAGAGGAGATCCGCGAGCTCGAGCGGCTGGCCACCGGGCTCGGCGCGAGCGAGGAGGACGTGCATGGCACGCCGCCCGCGCCGGTCCCGACCGGCTGGCCCGGCAACCTAACGCTGCTGGGGCCCGAGGACGTCGCGCCGGGCGAGCTGCCCGAGGACGGGGCGGAGGAGCGGTCATGAACCTGGCGGACGATCGGCCCGAGGCGCGCAGCATCGCGCGCGGCCTCGCCGACGCGCTCGCCCCTGTGCTCGCGGACAACGCCCCGTCTCATGCGCTCGCCGTGGCGCGCGAGGTGGCGCAGGTGCTGGGGCTGGAGGGGCTCGACCGCGTGCTGGCCGAGTGCGCGCCGCACGCCGGGCGCCCCTGGCCAGCGGAACTCTCTCCCGCGCTCGAGCGGCTGCGCCGGCTCGCGGCGCGCTGCGCCGAGGCCGGGAGCGTCGGGCCGTTCCAGGCGGCCGACGCCGAGCTGGCGGGGCTGGCGGGCGAGCTCGCCGCGCTCGAGTGGAGCGCCCCGCCGCCACGCGAGGAGGGCGCCGCGCCCGCGGTGGCGACGCTCGCCGTGGCCGACGCGCTCGAGGACCTGCCGCTCGCCGGCGACGAGGCGACGGCGAGCGCCCGCGACACCCGGCTCACCGGCCCGGTGGCCGCCGCGCTGCGCGCCGCGCTCGACTGGCTCGCGGGCGAGGGCGGACCCGGGCGCCCGCTCGCGTTGCGCGCCGCCGACTCGCTGCTCGAAGCGCGCTGCGAGCGCGTGGAGCACAGCGGTATCCCCGCGGCGACCGAGGTGCTGGCGGCGGTGCAGGGGAGCCTCACGGCCGGGCCGGGCGGCTGGACCGTCCGCGTGCCGGCGTGGTCGGCGCACGAGAGCTTCCTCATGATCGAGCAGGCCGGCGTGCCGCTCGCGGTGCCGTGGCACGCGGTGCTGCGCCTGCGCATGGCCGCGCCCGGCGAGGTCGCGTCGCGCGCGCGCAACTCCGGCGTTCCGCTGGTCGCGTCGCCCGCCGGGATCGCGCCCGCGGGCCCCGGCGCCGAGCGGCCGGTGCTGCTGGTGGCGCACGGCCGCAAGCGCGCCTGGGTGGTCGCCGACCGGCTGGTGTGGCGTCTCGGAGCCGCGCCCGCGCCCATCCCCGGGCCCGCGCCGCTCGCGGGACTCACGCGCGCGGTGCGCACCGACGAGGACGCGCTCTACTGGGTCGCCGAGCCCGGCTGGCTGCTGCTCGACGTCGAGGCGCCGCCGCTTCCCGAGCCCTCCGCCGCGCCTGCACCGCCGGCCGCCGCGCCTGCGCTGCCGCCGGCGCCTGCACCGCCGGCCGCCCCTGCGCCGCTCGCCGCTGCGCCTGCGCT
>CAYHRW010000207.1:0-5218 GCA_964359105.1 uncultured bacterium | reverse complement strand
CGGCCGGGCGGGCGGCGGGCGGCGCGGGCTTCCGGCCCGGCATTGCCAGGGTGCGCGGAATCCCGCAATCCGTTGCCGTGCAGCGGCGACGAAGCCGGCGAACTCGCTCCGTTTGACTCCGGCGGGTGGGCGCCGCTAGCGTCGCCGGCCGAATCGGCGGTCCACGGAGGAGGCCGCCGCGACCCCGCGCGCCGCCCCCACCCGGCCGCGTGAACATCTGGGCGGAATGCTCCATCTGGAACGGCGGCCGCCGCAGGAGCGCGGCGCTAACCGCTCGCTCGAACTCAAACCACGGAGGTTGAGATGAGGTCCTGGAAGATCTTCGTCCCCGCTCTGCTCGCGTGTCTGCTGGTCGTCCCGATGGCCGATGCGGCCAAGGGCGACTTCACCTTCGGCCTGCAGGGTGGTCTCTCGGTCCCGACCGGCGACTACGGCAAGGACACCAAGTCCGGCTTCGTGGGCGGCGTGTACGGCGATTACATGGTGCACGAGATGTTCGCCGTCGGCGTGGATGCCAGCTACAACAAGCACGATGGGAAGGACCTGCCGGCGGGGGTCGAGGCCACGAACACGATCATGCAGTTCGGGGCGCACGGGAAGTGGATGCCCCAGATGCAGGACTCGCCGGTGAGCCCGTTCGTTCAGGTCGGCGGGGGTTTCTACAACTCGAAGGCCGAAGTGACGGTCGGCAGCGTGTCTGCCGACGCGACGGTGAACAAGTTCGGCTTCAACCTCGGCGCCGGTCTCGACTACAAGGCGACGCCCCAGGTCAACGTGGGCGTGTTCGGCAACTACCACAACGTCATGGACGCGTGGGAGGACGTGGCGGGTGAGAAGAAGTCCGCGACGTACTTCACTGCGGGCGTGCGCGTCACCTTCATGACCACCGGCGCCACCGGCGGCGAGTAGCGGCGGCATTCGCCCGCAATGCGAAACGCTCCGGCCCCGGTCTCACGACCGGGGCCGGTGGTGTTCCTGGCGGCGACGGCCGCGCTTCAGCGGAACGCCGAGATCCCGGTGATGGCCTCGCCGAGCACGAGGGTGTGGATGTTGTGCGTGCCCTCGTAGGTCTTGACCGATTCGAGGTTGCACATGTGCCGCATCACCGGGTACTCGCTGGTGATGCCGTTCGCGCCCAGGATGTCGCGGGCCTCGCGCGCGATGTCGAGCGCGATCTCGCAGTTGTTGCGCTTGGCGAGCGAGACCTGCTCGGGCGTCGCCTGGCCGGCGTCCTTGAGACGCCCGAGCTGGACGCACAGCAGCTGGGCCTTGGTGATCTCGGTGAGCATGATGGCGAGCCGCTCCTGCACCATCTGGAAGGAGCCGATCGGCTTGCCGAACATGATGCGCACGCCGGCGTACTCCTTCGCGGCGTGGAAGCACGCCTGCGCCGCGCCCACCACGCCCCACGCGATGCCGTAGCGCGCCTGGGTCAGGCAGGAGAGCGGCGCCTTGAGGCCGCGCGCGTCCGGCAGGCGGTTCTCCTCGGGCACGAACACGTCCTGGAGGACCAGCTCGCTCGTGACCGAGGCCCGGAGCGAGTGCTTGTGCTTCTGCTCGGGAGCGCTGTAGCCCTTCATGCCCTTCTCGACCAGGAAGCCGTGCACCTGGTCCTTGCCGGTGGTGTCGTCCCTGAGCTGGGCCCACACCACGGCGACGTCGGCGACCGTGCCGTTGGTGATCCACATCTTGGTGCCGTTGAGGACGTATCCCGACCCGGCTCCGCCGGGTGCCCGCTTGCGCACCGCGCGCGTGATCATGCTGGCGGGGTCCGAGCCGTGATCGGGCTCGGTCAGGCCGAAGCAGCCGATGGCCTCGCCCGACGCCAGCCGCGGCAGCCATCTCGTGCGCTGCTCCTCGGAGCCGTAGGTGAAGATCGGGTACATGACCAGCGCGCCCTGCACCGACACGAACGATCGCAGCCCTGAATCGCCGCGCTCGAGCTCCTGCATCGCCAGCCCGTAGGCCGTGTTGCTGACGCCCGCGCAGCCGTACTTCTCGGGCAGGGTGGCGCCGAGCAGGCCCATGCCCGCCACCTCGGGGATGACGTCGGCGGGGAAGTAGCCTTCCTCGTAGGCCTTCTCGACGATCGGGAGGTAGCGCTCCTCGACCCAGCCGCGGACGTGGTCCCGAATCTGGCGCTCCTCCTCGGAGAACAGGGAGTCGGTCTGGTAGAAATCCACGCCGCTGTAGCGGGCCATCGGGCACTCCTTGGAATGAAAGCGCATCCTGCGCGCAGGACCTGAGCGGGAAAGCGCCGCGGAGTATAGGGGCCGCGCCGCGCGTCACACAAACGCGCCAGGGCGTGGCGCCGTCAGGCCCGGCTCCGTCATTGCAGCCGCGCCCGCCGCTCGCTACGCTGCCCCCAATGCCGCGTCACCGTCCCCGCAAGGAGGTCCCACGATGCTGCGTCTCCGCTTCAGCCCGCTCGCGTCCGCGGGAGCGCTCGCTCTCGTCATGAGTCTCGTGACACAGGTCCCGGAGGAGGCCGAAGCCGGCCGAGGCCAGGCCACGCGCTCGGCGGTGTGGGCGCAGCACGGCATGGTGTGCGCCGCCCAGCCGCTGGCGGTGCAGGCGGGGCTCGAGGTGCTCAAGCAGGGCGGGAGCGCGGTGGACGCCGCGATCGCGGTGAACGCCTGCCTCGCGCTGATGGAGCCGACCTCGTGCGGACTGGGCGGCGACCTGTTCGCCATCGTGTGGGATCCGAAGGTGCAGAAGCTGGTCGGGCTCAACGCCTCGGGGCGCGCGCCGCTGGCGCTCACCATGGACAAGGTGCCGCCAGAGAAGGACGGCACCATCCCGCTCTACTCGCCGTTCGCGTGGACCGTGCCCGGCTGCGCCGACGGCTGGTTCTCGCTCCACGAGCGCTACGGGAAGCTGCCGATGAGCAAGGTGCTGGCGCCCGCCATCGCCTACGCCGAGCAGGGCTTCCCGCTCTCGCCGGTGATCGCCTCGGACTGGGAGCGTGGCGCGAAGGTGTTCGCCGACAAACCCGGCTTCAAGGAGGTCTTCATGCCGGTCCCCGCTGCGGGGGGTGAGCGCCGCACCCCGCGCGAGGGCGAGATCTTCAGGAACCCGGGGCTGGCGAAGACCCTGGGACTGCTCGCGGCGAAGGGGCGCGACGCCTACTACAAGGGGCCGGTGGCCGAGGCGCTGGTGCGTTACTCGAAGGAGCACGACGGGTTCTTCTCGATGGAGGACTTCGCGCGCCATCACTCGACCTGGGATGCGCCGATCTCCACCGACTATCGCGGCTGGACGGTCTGGGAGCTGCCACCCAACGGGCAGGGCCTCGCCGCGCTCCAGCTCTTGAACATCCTCGAGGGCTTCGACCTCAAGGCCATGGGCCGTGGCTCGGCCGACTTCTGGCACGTGATGGCGGAGGCGAAGAAGATCGCCTTCGCCGACCGCGCGCGCTACTACGCCGACCCCGCGTTCGCGAAGGTGCCGGTGCGGGAGCTGCTCTCGAAGGAGTACGCGAAGCAGCGCGCCGCGCTGGTGGACATGCAGCACGCCGCGCTGGGCGACAAGGCCGGCGACCCGGCGGCCTTGAACCGCAGAGAGACCACCTACCTCTGCACCGCCGACGGGGACGGCATGATGGTCTCGCTCATCCAGAGCAACTACACCGGCTTCGGCTCGGGCTACGTGGTGCCGGAGCTGGGCTTCGGGATCCAGGACCGCGGCGCGCTGTTCTCGCTGCACCGGGACTCGCCGAACGCGCTCGAGCCGGGCAAGCGCCCGTTCCAGACCATCATCCCCGCGTTCGTCACGAAGGACGGCAAGCCGCTCATGGCCTTCGGCCTGATGGGCGGCGACATGCAGCCGCAGGGCCACGCGCAGGTCATCGTGAACCTGGTGGACTTCGAGATGAACCTGCAGGAAGCGGGCGACGCCATCCGCTATCACCACTCCGGCTCGTCCGAGCCCACCGGCACGATGATGACCAACGGCGGGGTGCTCCACATCGAGGACGGGCTGTCGGCGGCCGTACTCGACGAGCTCGGGCGCCGCGGCCACGTGCTGAAGCCCGAAGCGGTGGGCGCCTACGGCGGCTACCAGGCGATCTGGCGCGACCCGGCGACCGGCATGTACGCGGGCGCCACTGAGAAGCGGAAGGACGGTTGCGCTCTCGGGTATTGAGCCCGCTGCTGCTGCTCGCGGTCGCGGCGGTCACGCTGTGGGCGTACCGCGGCAGCCTGGGCGGGCCCTTCATCTGGGACGACGTCCCGAACATCCCGGGCAACCCGCGCATCCGCCAACTCGGCTGGGACGCGCTCGCCGGCACCTCGCGCCCGCTCACGCAGCTCACCTTCGCGCTCAACCACGCGCTGGGCGGGCTCGACGTGCGCGGCTACCACGCCGTCAACCTCGCCGTGCACGTGCTGGCGGCGCTCGCGCTCTACGCGCTGGCGCGGCGCACGTTCGCGAGCGCCGCTCTGCGCCCGCGCTTCGGGAGCGCCGCGCAGTGGCTGGCCGCGGCCCTCGCGGCGAGCTGGGCGGTCCACCCGCTCCAGACCGAGGCGGTGACGTACATCGTCCAGCGCGCGGAGTCGCTGGCGGGGCTGCTCTACCTGCTGGTGCTCCACGCGCTCGCGCGCGGCGCGGAGTCGCGCCGGCCGCTCGGCTGGCACGTCGCGGCGGTCGGGTGCTGCGCGCTCGGCATGGCGGTGAAACCGGTGATGGCGACCGCGCCGCTCATGGCCCTGCTCTACGACCGCGCGTTCCTGGCGGGCTCGTTCCGCGCGGCGCTCGCGAGGCGGCGCGGGCTCTACGTCGCGCTCGCGGCCAGCGTGCTGGTGCTGCCCGTGGTGCTGGCCGCGGGGCGCCACGACTGGGACGTGAGCACGGGGTTCCGCATGGCGGGCCTCACTCCCGGCCGCTACGCGCTCACCCAGCTCGCGGTGGTGGCGCACTACCTGAGGCTCGCGGTGTGGCCGTCACCGCTCATCCTCGACTACGCGTGGCCCACGGCGCGCGGGCTGGGCGACGTGATGCCGGGCGCGCTCCTGACCATCCCGCTGCTGGCCCTCACCGCCGTCGGGCTCGCGCGCAACCGGGCGCCCGGTTTCCTCGGGGCGTGGTGCTTCGTCATCCTCGCGCCCACCTCGAGCTTCGTGCCGATCGCCGACGCTGCGTTCGAGCACCGCATGTACCTGCCGCTGGCCGCGCCGCTGGCGCTGGCAGCGGCCGGCGCGTGGCGCATCGCCGCCGGGCG
>CAYHRW010000206.1:0-5236 GCA_964359105.1 uncultured bacterium | reverse complement strand
CAAGCCCTTTCGCCCCGCCTCAAGTCCACTCAGGATTGGAAAAAAGCTGCGCCCGATGCACAAGCCGCAGCGAAAGCGCGCCTCGTGACAGGACGCCCGGGCGGTCGCCGTGCGTTTCGCATGGTGGGGCCGGGCGGGGGACGCCGGGCGCGGCGAGGATCTCCGCAGCGCTGTGCCAGAGGCCCCCGCGCGAAACACGGGGGTGCCGGGTCACCGTATGAACACAGCTTTGGCGGTGAGCGAGTGGCCGGACTGAGTGAGACGTACGAGATACACACCCGGCCGCAGGGTCCCGAGGCCGGCGAGCTCGACCGCATGGAGGCCAGGACCACGCGCTCCCAGGCTGAGTACCCGCACGCGCCGGCCGGCGAGATCGAGCAGCTCGAGCGTCGCGGGTGCGCCCGGAAGAACTGACAGTGAAACCGACAGGGCCTCGCGCGCCGGGTTCGGCCTGAGCCCCATCAGCGCCAGCGCCAGGGGCGCGGCGGGCGGCACGCCGATCGCCGAGACCGGGATGATGGTGAAGCTCGAGTCGCTCCAGTCGCCGTGGTTCGGCACGGCCGGATCGTAGACGCGGATGCGCGCCTGCGTGGTGTAGGGCTCGGTCACGGTCCAGGTCCAGCTCGTGTCGGCCAGGTCCGTGGCGATGGTCTGGGCGTTGACGCCGCCGTCGCGCGAGATCTCGAGGTTCACGGCGGTGACGCCGGGTCCCCGGGTCCAGGTGATGGTGTGCTCGCTCTCCGAGATCCAGCTCTCCCCGCCGTTGGGCGAGAGTACCGTCACCGCGCTCGAGAGCGCCCCGACGCAGCTGGCCCTAAGCACCGAGACCTTGCCCGACGTGAGCGTGTTCGCCACCGCGAAATCGGGCGCGCCGTCCTCGTTGAAGTCGGCGATCGCGAGGGCGCGCGGCGAGCTGCCCGCGGCGAAGGCCTGCGGGGCGCCGAAGGTGCCGTCGCCCACGCCGCCGCTGCCCCGGCCGGTCAGGATCGAGAGGGTGGCGCTGGTGTTGTTCGCGACCGCGAGGTCGGGGATGCCGTCCTGGCTCCAGTCGGCGACCGAGACGGCATAGGGGTTCGAGCCGCACGGGTAGTTCACGGCCGGGGCGAACGTGCCGTCGCCCGCGCCGCCCGTGCCCTGGCCGAGCAGGATGGAGACGTTGCCGCTGCTCTGGTTCGCGACCGCGAGGTCGGTGATGACGTCGCCGTCGAAGTCGCCGGCGGCGATGCTCGACGGCAGGCTCCCCGCCGCGTACGTCACCGGCGCGGCGAACGTGCCGTTGCCGCGGCCTCCCGCGCCCTGGCCCGGGTAGATCTTCACGCCGGCGCTCAGGCACACCGCGATGTCGGTGACCCCGTCGTGGTTGAAGTCGCCGAGCACCAGCCCGTGCGCTCCGCTGCCGGCGGTGTAAGCGACCTTCGGGGCGAACGTGCCGTTGCCCATGCCGGCCGCGCCCTGGCCGAGCAGGATGTCGAGCGTGCCGATCGCGCACACCGCGGCGATGTCCTGGATGCCGTCTTCGTTGAAATCGCCGACCGCGAGCGCCCACGGGTTCGAGTCCACCGCGAGCGTCGCACCCGCGGCGAAGCCGCCGTTGCCGACGCCGCCCGTGCCCTGGCCGAGCAGGATCGAGAGCGCCGAGGCCTGGTCCTCCGCGACCACCAGGTCGGTGATGCCGTCGCTGTTGAAGTCGCCGGTGGCGAGCGTGCGCGGGTACGAGCCCGCCGGCACGCCCACGTTCACGGGCGCCGCGAAGGTCCCGTTGCCGACGCCGCCCGCGCCCTGACCGCGCAGGGTCGAGACGTTGTCGCTGCCGAAATTCGCCACCGCCAGATCGGCGATGCCGTCCTCGTCGAAGTCGCCGGTCACCACCGCCATGGGCTGGACGCTGGCGGTGTAGGCGACCGCGGTCGTGGGCCCGCACACCACCGCTTTCACCTCGCCCGAGAACTCCGACTGGTCCGAGGCCCGCACCGCGCGCACCTTGTAGTAGAAGGTGCCGAGGTCGGCGTCGGTCCAGGCCGTGCCCGCGGTGGAGCCGAGCAGCGCCGGGTCCAGGTCGAGCTGCACCGAGCTGCGGTGGACGTCGTAGCGGATCACGCCCGCCGTGGGGCTCGCGGTCCAGGTCAGGTTCGCCGCGCCCGCCACCGTGACCGCGAGGTTGCGCGGCGGCTGCACCACGGCGGCCGCCATGCACGAGGCCTCCGAGGCCTGGCGCATCACCGTCTTGCACGCGGCGTGGAGGTCCAGCCGTATCGTGCCCGCGATGTTCCCGAGCAGGTGGCAGTAGCTCATGATGGTGCCCTTGTCGGGCGGGAGCTTGTTCGGTCCGCCGTAGCAGCCGCCCTCCGAGGTGGCGCACGAGTCGAGCATGCCGCCCGGCGGCGCGTAGCCGTTGTAGCCCCACCAGCAGTTGTGGGTGTGGTACGAGCTGAAGTTGTGGCCCAGCTCGTGGGCGATGACGTTGACGTCCCAGGTCGTGGTGTTGGTCGGATAGCTGTAGCTCGCGTCGATCGCGCTCACGCCGTAGCCGTACGAGCCGTTGCACAGCACGTTGAGGTACGCGATGCCGCCACCCAGCGGGCTGCCCGAGACGTGGTGGGCGAGCGTGCGGGAGACGCCGGTGCGGTTCGCGTTCCACCAGGCCTGGAACTCGTCGAGCCGCGCGCTCGTGGTCGTGCCGGTGTAAGGGTCCGAGGCGGTCCACAGCTCGAGGTAGGGCACGCGCAGCGTGACGTTGATGTCGCGCTCGTAGATCGCCGAGACCGTGCCCATCACCGTGGTGATGTAGTTGAGCGCGCTCGTGGTGTCGTCCGCGAACTTGACGTGGAAGAACTCGTAGTCGCACTCCACCGCCACGTCGGATACCAGGCGGGTGAGCGTGGCCTGCACGTCGGCGGGCAGCGGGGCCAGGCGGGCCGGGGGCGCGGGGGCGACGCGCGGCAGCTCCTCGGCCGCGCAGGTGAAGGGCGCGGCGCCGGCGGCGCGCTCCCCGTCGTCGGCCAGCACCACGTGGTCGCCGCCCACCCGCGCGGCGGGCGCGATCGAGAAGCGCGCGTTCCCGCGCTCGATGGTGCCCAGCACCTCGCCGTCCGACATCGAGAGCACCGCCCACGAGCCGGGCGCGCCCTCGACCGTGCCCTTGAAGAGCGTCAGGTCGGTCGCGAGCGACACGTCGCCGCCGCGCGTGCGGGCGACGAGCTTCGCGCCCGGCGCGAACACCTCGAAGCGTTCGAGCGCCAGCACCGCGTCGGCGCCGGCGGCGAGCGGCACGGCGAGCCTGCCGCCGCCGGCCAGCCGGAAGCGGACGACCGCCGCGCGGTCCACCGTGACGAACGCGGCCGGCCGCGGCGCGCGCAGGGAGGCGGCGCGCGCCGGGAGGGCAGTGCGGGTGAAGATCCTCTCGGACTGCGTCTGTGCCAGCGCGCTCGTGCTGAACAATCCAAGGATGAGGAGCGGGAGCGCGGCGTTCTTCTTCATGCGACCTCGCGATCTCGTTTCATCGGACGACCGTGACGCGCGCCGTGAGCGTGCGCCCTTCCTGGGTGAGCCGCACCAGGTAGAGGCCCGGCTCGAGCCTGAGGCCCGCGCCCAGGTTCACGACCTGGCTGCCCGCGGCGCCCACCTCCTGCTCCCGGAGCCGCCGGCCGCTCACGTCGAGCAGCTCGAGGGTCGCGGGCGCGGCGCTGGGCAGCGAGAACGACACGTAGAGCGCGCCGCCCGTCGCCGGGTTGGGCCGCGCACCGGCGAGCGCGAAGCGCGGCGCCGCCGGGACCTCGACCCAGGTCGCGGGCGTGGCGCGGGTGGTGCCGCCCTCGTCCCACGCCAGCCGGTAGGCGTAACGCGCGCCCGGCGTCACCGCGGTGTCGGTCCAGGTCAGCATCCCGGTGCCGTCGGCCGACACCGTGCCGCGCGCGGTCCACGCGCCCTCAGTCTCCGCGCGCTCGACCGTGGCGCTGAAGCCCTGCCGCGCGCCGGCGAACCAGGTGAGGGTCACGTGGTCGGGCGTGGCCTGCGCGCTCGCCAGCGCCACCTGGGTCGGCGTGGGCGCCGAGAGCGACGAGGTGTAGACGTCCGGGTTGAGGTTGCGGCCGTCGGCCCACGCCGCGTAGACGCCGGCGCCGTTCGCGAACAGCCCTAGGTAGTCGCCCTGGTTCGGCGCGATGTTGCTCGAAACGCTGGTCCAGTTGGTCTGCACGTCGGTCACGGCGCCGAGCGAACTCCAGCTCGCGCCGCCATCGTCCGAGCGCGTCAGGTAGACGTGCGACAGGCCGCCGCAGTTGCCGGCCGGAGAGTCACGCCAGTCGTACCACAGGAAGAACACCCTGCCCGGGATGAACCCGGTGGGGCCGTTGGTGAGCACCGCCACCTCGGGCAGCCAGTCGTCGTAGTTGGCCGGGCTGGTGCCCGCGAGCACCGGCGTGGACCAGATCAGGCCGTCGCTCGAGTAGGCCACGAACCCGTCGCGGTGATCGCGCGAGCGCACGCCCGGCGTTGGCACGTCGAAGCCGGTGGCGAGCTTGTAGGAGCCGGTGGTGCTGCTGAACGAGGCGCAGCGGATGTAGTACGTGCCGGTCACCGGGATGGTGAAGACGAGGAGGTTGTTGAACCCCGGGCCCGGCGCCGAGAACGCCAGCCTTGTCGTACCGTCGGTGCAGAACAGCCGCAGCGACATGTCGAGGCTGCCCGCCACGGAGTCGGCGTAGACGATCACGGTCTGCCCCGCGGTCGCGCTGAAGCTGAAGTAGTCGAAATCGGAGCTGGTCGAGACCGCGCCGCGCGCGCGCGCGCCGATCGTGATGGGGTCGGCGGTGGCGGGCGTGTCGTTCGCCTCGCTCTCGTTCACCGTGGGGAGCGTGCCCAGGTCGTCGTCGTAGAAATCAATGCACTCGTTCCAGGCCACGTAGACGCGGCCGCGGTACACCCCGGTCGAGCGGTCCACCGCGATCGAAGGGAAGGTGATCCCGTTCTCACGGTTGAAGCCGGGCGCACCGGTGCCGAAGTTCGAATAGACCGAGGCGACGGTGGCCTGGCCGCCGAAGCTGGCCCCGCTGTCGAGCGAGCGGCGGATGTGGAAGTAGTCCAGGCCCGAAGCGGTCTGCCCGATCGTGTACCAGGTCACGTAGACCTCGCCGTTCGGCCCCACCGCCGGGCGCGAGCCCTGCACGTAGCCGGCGTCGCCATTGGCCGAGAGCTTGATCGGGTTTCCCACGGTGACGTAGGGCCCCCGCACTGGATG
>CAYHRW010000205.1:0-5239 GCA_964359105.1 uncultured bacterium | reverse complement strand
AGGGGACGTTCGGCCGCTCGACCGTGCGCGGCCGCCTGAACGGCGGCGGCCCGCTGCTCCGGATGCGCAGCGGCGACGGCTCGATCCGCATCGAGCCGATCTGACGGGCGGGCGCCCGCACCGGGGCCGCAGGGGAAGGCCGGCGCGGGGCGAGGTTACGTCGGGAAGCTGATCACCATCGTCGTCCCCTGCCCCGGCGCGCTGTGGCGGATGAACAGCCGCCCGCCGTGGTAGTCCTGCACCACGCGGCGCACCAGCGCCAGCCCCAGGCCCCAGCCGCGGCGCTTGGTGGTGTAGCCGGGATCGAAGGCGCGTCGCTGCTCGGCCGGCGTCATGCCGCGGCCGTTGTCGGTCACCTCGATCTCCACCGCCTCGGTCTCCTTGCGGCGCGAGACTGTCACCTCGATCACGCCCTGCGGCTTGTCGAGCGAGGAGATCGCGTTCGAGAGCAGGTTCTCGAGCGCCCACTCGAGCAGCTCGCGGTTCAGGTTGATGGGCGGCACCTCGTCGTAGCGCTCGCGCAGCTCGACGCGACGATCGCCCTGCGGGAGCCGCCGCCGCACGTACTGCACCGCCTCGCGCACCACCGGCGTCGCATCCTGGAGCTGCAGGTGCGGCGCGGAGCCGACGTGGCTGAAGCGCTGCGCCACCTTGTTGAGCCGCTCGATGTCGCGCTCCATCTCGGAGAGCGTCTCCTCCAGCTCGGCGCGCGGCACGGCGACGGTGCCGCTCTCGCCCGCCGTTTCCCCGTGCGAGCGCAGCAGCTCGACCCAGCCCATCATCGAGGACAGCGGCGTGCCGAGCTGGTGCGCGGTCTCGCGCGCCATGCCGACCCAGATGGTGCGCTTCTCGGCGGCGCGGATGCCGGCCAGGCCCCACAGCCCGAGCGCGAGCAGCAGCGCCACGCCCGCCACCGACAGGAACGGCATCCAGCGCAGGCGCCGGAGCACCAGCGGCTCGCCGTAGTGCACCGCGCCGAGTCGCGTGCCGGTGCCGGGCTGCGTCATCAGGATGGGCGTGTTCACGCGGTCGAGCCGCGCCACCTGCGCGCGCACCAGCTCGATGCGCGCGCGGATCACCGGCGAGATGGGCTGGCCCTGCGCGAGGCTGTCGATCGAGGTCGAGGGCACCAGCGCCGGGTCCACCGCGGCCTCGCGCCAGGCGCGCGGCAGGCTGTCGTTGTCCGTGATGATGATGGGGAAGTCGATGCTGGCGACCACCTCGGAGAAGATCTGCTGCAACTCCGGGTCGCGCGTGGCCGGGAACGAGGCCTGCGCGCAGAAGCGCGCCAGCACCCGCGAGGTGGTCTCCACCTCGTGGCTGAGGCGGGTGATCATCCCGTGGGTGAACAGGAAGACCGAGACGGTGAGCAGCACGCTCCCGAGGAACAGCGAGGTCCTGAGGACCTGGGACCGCGACCAGCGCGCGCGCAGCCCCGCTCCTGCCGGAGTGGCGGTCACCCCTCGGGCACGATCTCCTCGAGGCCGTCGAGGTACGGCTGGAGCGCCTTCGGGACGCGCACGCCCCCCGACGCCGTCTGGTGGTTCTCGAGCAGCGTGGCGTAGGTGCGCGGCAGGGCCACGCCCGAGGCGTTCAGGGTGTGCGGGTGCTCGGCGCGCGCGCCCGGCGCGCGCCGGAAGCGCAGGTTCATGCGCCGCGCCTGGAAGTCCTCGAAGTTCGAGCACGACGAGCACTCGAGCCAGGCGTTCGTGCCCGGCGACCACACCTCGAAGTCGTAGCACTTGGCCGCGGCGAAGCTGAGGTCGCCGCTGCACAGGAGCACGACCCGGTACGGCAGCTCGAGTGATTCGAAGATGTCGGCGACGTCGCGCGCCAGCCTCTCGTGCTCGTCGTAGCTGGTCTCGCCGGGGACGATCTTCACCAGCTCCACCTTGTCGAACTGGTGGACGCGCACCATGCCGCGCGTGTCCTTGCCGTAGGTGCCGGCCTCGCGCCGGTACGAGGCGCAGTACGCGGTGAGGTTCACGGGCACCATGCCGGGATCGAGGATCTCGTCGCGGTAGATGTTCGTGACCGGCACCTCGGCGGTCGGGTTGAGGAACAGGTCGTCCTCCCCGATGTGGTACATGTCGCCCTCGAGCTTGGGCAGCTGCCCGGTGCCGAACAGCACGGCGCGCCGCACCACGTGCGGCGGCGACACCTCGCGGTAGCCGTGGCGCTTCGTGTGGAAGTCGAGCATGAAGCCGATGAGCGCGCGCTCGAGCCGTGCGCCGCGCCCGGTGAAGAGCAGGAAGCCCGAGCCCGCGATCTTCGGCGCGCGCTCGAAGTCGAGCAGCCCGAGCCGGGTCGCGATCTCCCAGTGGGGCTTCGGCTCGAAACCGAACTTCGGGACGTCGCCCCAGGTGCGCACCACCTGGTTCTGGGCCGCGTCCCTGCCGGGCGGCACGCTCTCGTGCGGCAGATTCGGGATCCACGCCGCCAGCTCCTCGCTCTCCTCCTCGAGCTTCCTGAGCTCGGCGTCAAGGGCCTTGATGCGCTCGCCCACCTCCCGCATCGCCCGGATGTCGTCCTCGGCCGGTTCGCCCGACATCTTCTTGCGGGCGATCTCCTCGCTGGCCGCGTTGCGCCGCGCCTTGAGCTGCTCGGTCTCGTGGAGCACCGCGAGCCGGCGCTCCTCGATGTCGTAGAAGCGTGCCAGGTCCACGGCCATGCCCTTCAGGGCCACGCCGGCTTCGACGCGCTCGCGGTTGTTGCGGAGGAACTTGAGGTCGTGCATGGGATCCGCCGGGGCTCCGGGGTGCGGTCCGGGACCCACGGCTGCGGCTCCGGACGTGTGGCCAGCTTATTAGCCGAACCCATCAGGACATGCAAACGGTTCGAAGGGCGCGTCGCTCAGCGGCCGGCCGCCGCCGAATCCGCGCCCGCCCGCGCCCGTTCGGCCAGCTCGCGCGCGTGGGTGTAGGCGGCGCGCGCGTCCTCGTCGCGGCCCAGCCGGGTGAGCGCCATGCCGAGCCCGAAGTAGGCAGCGGGGTCGTCCTGCTTCACCACCGCCGCCGCCGCGTAGCGCTTGGCCGCGGTGCCGTAGTCGTGCGCGCGGTAGGCCGTGTTGCCGGCCTCGATCAGGGCCTGCGAGCGCGCCTGGAGCGCGGCCGATTCGTCTCGCGGAACGTGCTTCGAGCAGCCCGCGACGAGCGCGAGCGCGAGCGCAAGCGGGATGAGATTGCGTGCCCTGGGCACCGTCCCTCCGACGCGGCGAAGCCCCGGCCCGCGGAACCGGGACCGGGGCCAGCCCGGGTCACCCACGACCCGTGCTCTTCACTGTGGCTCAGGCCTTCGCGGCCGCCTTCGACTTCACGGCCTTGCGCGCCGCCTTCGCCTTGACCTTGCGGGCGCTGGCCTTGCGCGGCACGGCGCGCTTGCGCGGCGCCTTCGCCGCGACCGTCTCGGGCTTCTTCGTGGGCGGCGATGGACGCGACAGCATCATGCCCAGGGAGCGCAGCAGCGAGGCCGCCTGCTCGGAGGGCTGGGCCCCCTTCTTCAGCCACTCCTCGACCCGGTCCTTGTGCACCACCAGCTCGAAGGGCTGGGCGATCGGGTTGTAGTGGCCCAGGATCTCGAGGAACCGCCCATCGCGCTGCCGCCGCGAATCCGCTGCCACCATCCGGTAGAAGGGCCGCTTCTTCGCGCCGGCCCGCATGAGGCGAATGACCACTGGCATTCTCTGGACCTCCTCGTTCGTTGCCGGGCCCCGCGTGGAGCGGGACCTGCCGCCTGCCGCTTCAGCGCATCCGCCCGCGCAGCCCTGCCAGCCCGCGCGGGCCGTGGCGCAGGCGCTTCATCAGCGTCTTCGCCTGATCGAAATCCCTCAGCAGCTGGTTGACCTCGCTCACCGAGGTGCCGCTGCCCGCCGCGATACGGCGGCGCCGGCTCCCGTCGATCAGGCGGGGCAGGCGTCGTTCCTTCTTCGTCATGCTGAGCAGGATGGCCTCGTACTTCCGGAACCTCTCCGTGTCGGGCTTCGCCTGCTCGAGCGCCCCCTTCGGCATGCCGGGGAGCATCTTCACCAGGTCCTCGAGCGGACCCATCTTCTTCATCTGCCGCAGCTGGTCGAGGAAGTCCTCGAGCGTGAACTCCGCGCGGCGCATCTTCACCGCGAGGCGCGCGGCTTCTTCATCGTCCACCGCCGCGCGGGCTCGCTCGACCAGCCCGATCACGTCGCCCATGCCGAGGATGCGGCCCGCGAGCCGCCCCGGGTCGAACGCCTCGAGCCCGTCCAGCTTCTCGCCCACGCCGAGGAACAGGATGGGCTTGCCCGTCACCTGCCTCAGCGAGAGCGCGGCGCCGCCGCGCGCGTCGCCATCCATCTTGGTCAGCACCAGGCCGTCCACGCCGACCCGCTCGGCGAAGGTCTGGCCGATGCGGAGCGCCTCCTGCCCCGTCATCCCGTCCACCACCAGCAGCACCTGGTGGGCGCGCACCGCGCGCTTCACCTCCTCGAGCTCGGCCATCATCGGCTCGTCCACCTGGAGCCGCCCGGCGGTGTCGAGCACCAGGAAGTCGAACCCGCGCCGGCGCGCTTCTTCACGCGCCTGTCCCGCGATCGCCACCGGCGGCGTGCCGTCCTCCGCCCGCCAGAAGCCCGCGCCCGCCTGGTGGGCGAGCCGCTCGAGCTGGGCGATGGCGGCCGGACGGTAGACGTCCACGCTCGCGAGCAGCGTGCGCTTCTCCCGCGCCTTCAACCACACCGCGAGCTTGCCGGCAAAGGTGGTCTTGCCCGAGCCCTGGAGCCCCGCGAGCAGCACCACCGTCGGGAGGTGCGGCGCCCCGGCCAGCGTCACCGGCACCCTGCCCAGCAGGCTCACGAGCTCGTCCCGGACCACCGCGACCACCTGCTGTCCGGGGGTGAGGCTCTTGAGAACCTCTTCGCCGACAGCGCGGGCCTCGACGCGGGCCACGAAGTCGCGGGCCACGCCCAGGTTCACGTCGGCCTCGAGGAGCGCCCGACGCACTTCCCGCAAGCTATCCCGGATGTTGTCCGGGGTTAGCCGCCCCTGCCCGGTCAGATTGCGGACGATGCCTTGAAGTCGGTCGCTGAGCGCTTCGAACACGGGGCCTTCCCGTCGGCAAAGGCGGGCACCTTAGCACAGGCGGAGGGATGAGAAAAAGGTGGACGTTCGGCAGGCGTTCTGCGGCCGGCCGACCTTCGACGGGGCAGCTTCAGGCGCCGCCGGGCGGGACTCAACGCTCCCTGCCGCTCTTCTGCGATCTCATCTCCAGC
>CAYHRW010000204.1:0-5240 GCA_964359105.1 uncultured bacterium | reverse complement strand
CGGCTGAGCGCGTAGCCCCCGCACGCGGCCGGGCCGCGCCCGGCGTCCTCCCCGCCGCGCCCGCGTCGTACGCGGGCGCGTGCGATTGAACGGGCGGCCTTCTCCTATATACTGCGCGCCGGCCAGCGCAGCGCGTCGGGCATCCACGCGCGGCGTTGGGCCGGGTCACGGCCGCCTCACCATCCGGGGAGATCATCATGACCGTGGACATGAAGGAGTCCTCGCGTCGCATCGAGCGCGCGGGGGAGATCCTGGGCCGGGTCCGTGACGAGGTGGGCCGGGCCGTGGTGGGTCAGCGCCCGATGGTGGAGCGGCTGCTGGTGGGGCTGCTCACCGGCGGGCACGTGCTGCTGGAGGGCGTGCCCGGGCTGGCCAAGACGCTGGCGGTCAAGAGCCTCGCCGACTCGCTGGCGCTGCGCTTCAAGCGCATCCAGTTCACCCCCGACCTGCTGCCCGCCGATCTGACCGGCACGCTGATCTACAACCCGCGCGACGGCTCCTTCACCGCCAAGCGGGGCCCGCTGTTCGCGAACCTGGTGCTGGCCGACGAGATCAACCGCGCGCCCGCCAAGGTCCAGTCCGCGCTGCTCGAGGCGATGCAGGAGAAGCAGATCACGCTGGGCGACGAGAGCCACCCGCTCGAGGAGCCGTTCCTGGTGCTCGCCACCCAGAACCCCATCGAGCAGGAGGGGACCTACCCGCTCCCCGAGGCGCAGAGCGACCGCTTCATGCTCAAGGTGCGGATCGGCTATCCCGACCGCAACGAGGAGAAGGAGATCCTGCGGCGCGCTGGGCTGGCGGGCCTGCCGCGACTCGAAGCCAGGGCCAGCCGCGACGACATCTTGGAGGCGCGCGGCGCGCTGTCGGCGGTGTACGTGGACGACAAGCTCCAGGAGTACGTCTTGGACCTGGTGAACGCCACGCGCCGGCCGCGCGACTTCGGCCTCGCGCTCGATGGCCTGATCGCCTTCGGGGCCTCGCCCCGGGCGACGCTGTTCCTGGTGCGCGGCGCCCAGGCGCTGGCTCTGCTCGCCGGGCGGCCCTACGTGCTGCCCGACGACGTCAAGGCCATCGCGCCCGACGTGCTGCGCCACCGCATCCACGTCTCGTACGAAGCCGAGGCCGAGGGCGTGGACGGCGAGGAGGTGGCGCGCCGCATCCTGGAGCAGGTGCGGGTTCCCTGACGTATGCAGACCGCGGAACTGCTGCGCAAGGTCCGGCGGCTCGAGATCCGCAGCCGGCACCTGGTCGAGGACGTGTTCGCGGGGAGCTCCGAGAGCGTCTTCAAGGGGCGCGGCGTCGAGTTCGACGAGGTCCGGCACTACGTCCCCGGCGACGAGGTGCGGGACATCGACTGGAACGTCACGGCGCGGATGGGCGCGCCGTTCGTCAAGCGCTTCGTCGAGGAGCGCGAGCTCACCGTGCTGCTGGTGGTGGACGTGTCGCGCTCGATGCGCTTCGGCACCGCGGGCCAGGAGAAACGCGAGCTGGCGGCCGAGCTGTGCGCGGTGCTGGGATTCGCGGCGATGCGGCACAACGACCGCATCGGGCTGGTGCTGGCGGGCGAGCGGGTGGAGCATTTCGTGCGGCCGGGCCGCGGCCGCTCGCACCTGCTGCGGCTCCTGCGCGACGTGCTGGGCGCCACCTTCCGCCCCGGGCCCACCCGCCTGGGCGAGGCCGCGCGCTTCGTGCTGCGCACCACCCGCCGCCGCAGCGTGATCTTCTGGATCTCGGACTTCGAGGACCGGCTGGGCCCGCGCGACTGGCGCGTGCTGGCGAAGCGCCACGACCTCACCGCCATCCTGCTGCGCGACCCGCGCGACGAGTCGCTGCCGGCGGTGGGCTGGGTCGAGCTCGAGGACCTGGAGACCGCGGCGCGCGCGCTGGTGGACACCTCGAGACGCAGGGTGCGCGACGCCTACGCCCGCGACGCGCACGAGCGCCGCCGCGCGGTCGAGCGCGCGCTCGCCGAGGCGCGCGTGCCGCTGCTGGAGCTGCGCACCGACCGCACCTACCTGCCGGCGCTGATGCGCTACTTCTCCATGCGGCGCCGCGGGAAGCGCCCGTGATCCGCGGGGCCATCGCCGTGGCGGTGCTGCTGCTCCTCGCCTGCGCCGCGGAGGCGGGGGCGCCGTCCGCGCCGCTGCGCGAGCGGCTCGAGGCCGTGACCGAGCGCGGGCTCCCGGCGGGCGCGGACTTCACGGTGCGCGCAGCCGTGCGGCCGGCCGCGATGCGGCTCGGCGAGGCGGTCACCTACCGCGGGTGGGTGGTGGTGCCGAGCGGGCTGACGGTGCGCTGGGCGCGGCCGGAGGGCGGCGGCGCCTTCAGCTGGAGCGGCCTGGCGACCCGGCGCGCGCGCACGTTCCCGGGCACCAAGGCGGGCTACGGCCGGTCCGACACGGCGTGGGTCGAATCACGGCTGCAGTGCTTCACGCTCGGGACCGTGGCCGTGGCCGGATTGGCGTTCCGGGTCGCCGCGGGGACGCCGGGCGCGCAGCCGCTGGAGGGCCGTCTGCCCACGGTCCATCTCAGGGTGCTGCCCGTGGTGCCGGCCACCGACACCAGCGCGGAGCTCAAGCCGGTGCGCGGGCCGCTCGCGGCGCCGTGGTGGGAGCGGGTGCCGTGGCGCCTCGTGGTGCTGGGCGCGCTCGCGTCCATCGCCATCGCGCTGCTCGTCCTGCGACTGCGGAAGCGCGGAGTCACGGCTGCGGCTGCGCCCGCGCCGGCCGCCGTGATCCGGGACCCGGCCGCACGCGCGCTGGCGGAGCTGGAGGCGCTGCGCGGGCTCCGCCTGCCGGAGCACGGGCGCTTCGGCGAGCACGCGTTCCACCTCACGCGCATCCTGCGCCGCTTCCTCGAGGCCACCGCGGGCACGCCGCGCCCCGGCGACACCACCCCCGAGCTGCTCCTGCACCTCGAGGCCGCGCCCCTCGAGCGTGGCGATCTCGACCGGGTCGCGGGGCTGCTGCGGCTCTGGGACCAGGTCAAGTTCGCGCGCGTGCCGAGCACCGCGGAGGAAGCGCGCCGCGCCGAGGCCGCGGTCGAGGAGCTGGCGCGCCGGCGGCTCGCGCCGCCGCAAGCCGCAGCCCCCGAGGGGAAGGTGGCCTGATGCGCTGGGAGGACTCGCGGCTCCTGCTGCTGCTGCTGGCGGTGCCGGCGCTGGTGTGGCTCGCGCGGCGCAGCGATGCGAAGTCCGCGGCGGTGCTGTGGGTGCGCAGCCGCCCGTGGGGTGCAGGGGCGCGCGCCTGGCTGGTGCGCGCGACGGGCGTGCTACCGTGGCTGGCGTTCGCGCTCGCGCTGGTGGCGCTGGCCAGGCCCCAGCAGGGGCTCAGGCTCAGCGAGACCGAGACGCGCGGCGTGGACATCGTGCTCGGCATCGACATCTCCCCCAGCATGTCGGCGCAGGACTTCCTGCCGCGCAACCGGCTCAACGTCGCCAAGGAGACGGCGCGCGACTTCGTTCGCCAGCGCCCGCACGACCGCATCGCGCTGGTCGGGTTCGCGGCCACCGCGTTCACGCAGTGCCCGCTCACGCTCGATCACGACGCGCTCACCGAGCTGCTCCAGGGCCTCGACTTCGGGCTGGCCGAGAACGGCACCGCCATCGGCATGGGGCTCGCGACCGCGGTGGCCAGGCTGCGCGAGAGCCGCACCCCCAGCAAGGTGATCGTGCTGCTCACCGACGGGCAGAACAACCGCGGCCAGATCGACCCGCTCACCGGCGCCGACCTGGCGCGCGCCTTCGGCATCAAGGTCTACACCATCCTGGTGGGACGCGGCGGCATGGTGCCGGTGCCGCAGGACGATCCCATCGCGGGGCGCCGCATCGTGATGATGCGGATGGATGTGGACGAGGGCACGCTCAAGCAGATCGCGGCGCGCACCAGCGGCCGCTTCTTCCGCGCCACCGACGCCGCGGCGCTGGCGCAGATCTACGGCGAGATCGACCGGCTGGAACGCGCTCCGATCCGCGCGGTGGCGTACGACGAGTACCACGACCTGGGCCCGCTGCTCCTGGGGCTGGCCGCGCTGCTGCTGGCGGCCTGGACGCTGGGGTCCACCACGTTCGCGTTCCGGCTGCCGTGAGGAGGCGCGCGTGAGCTTCTCCGATCCCCGCTGGCTGTGGGCGCTGCTGGCGCTGCCGCCCGCGCTGCTGCTGGAGTGGCTCGCGCTGCGGCGCGCCGGGCGCGCGCTGGCGCGGCTCGCCGGGGAGCGGCGCGACCACGCGCTGCTGCTGCAGCGCCGCCCCGGCGAGCGCCGGCTCGGCGTGGCGCTGCGGCTCGCCGCCCTTGCACTGCTGGTGGCCGGCGCGGCCGGGCCGGAGTGGGGGCGCGAGACGGTGCGCCGTGCCGCGACCGGATCCGACGTGGTGCTGGTGATGGACGTGTCCGCCAGCATGGACGCGCGCGACGTGGCGCCGTCGCGGCTGGAGGAGGCGCGCCACGAGGCGCACGCAGTGCTCGACCGCGTCGAGGGTAGCAGGGTGGGGGTGGTGGCCTTCGCCGGCGACGCCGTGCGCCTCTGCCCGCTGACGCTCGATCGCGGCGCGGCGCGGCTCACGCTCGCGTCGCTCTCGAGCGCCACGGTGAGCACCCCCGGCACCGACCTGGGGCGCGCGCTGCGCATGGCCGCGAAGGTGATGCCCCCGGGGCGGCGCGACGAGCAGGCGATCGTGCTGTGGACCGACGGCGAGGACCTCGAGCAGGGCGCGCGCGGCGCGCTCGAAGAGCTGGCGCGCGGCGGCATCCGGGTGTTCGCGGTCGGAGTGGGCACCCCGGGCGGGGACGTGGTGCCGCTTCTCGACGCGCAGGGGCGAACGGTGGACGTGAAGCGCGACGCGAACGGCGCGCTGGTGCGCAGCCGGCTCGACGAGGACCTGCTGCGCACCATCGCGCGCCGCTCGCGCGGCGGCTACTTCGCCGCGGGGCGTCCGGGCGGCGAGCTGCCGCGGCTCCTGGCGTCGCTGGGGAGCGTGGGGCGCTCGGCGCGCGGTGCGCGGCTGGTGGAGCGCCCGATGGCGCGCTTCCAGCCGTTCGGGCTGCTGGCCGCAGTGCTCCTGGCGCTGGACCTCACGCGCCCGCGGCGGCGCCGCGAGGCCGAGCACGAGGCGGGCTCGCCGCTCCACTCGGAGCGCGCCGCGGCCGCGGCGCTGCTGGCGGCGCTGGTGCTGCTGGCGCCCGCGCCCGCCGCGGCCCAGAGCGCGTGGGCGCGCGGCGACCGCGCCTACCGCGCGGGCCGCT
>CAYHRW010000203.1:0-5262 GCA_964359105.1 uncultured bacterium | reverse complement strand
CGGCGCGCTGCTCGAGCTGGCGGGCGGCGGCGCGCTGCTGCTGCCGACCGCGCCGATCCTGTGCCGGGCAATGGGGCTCGGCATGGAGCGCGAGGTGAGAGCGGAGGACTTCGAGCGGCTCGAGGCGTTCTACCGCGCGGGTGGCGTCACCCCGACCCTCCATGCCTGCCCGTACGCTCACCCCTCGCTGCTCGAGGGGCTCGCCGCGCACGGCTGGCGTGCCACTTCGTGGGTCCAGGTCTCGGTCCGGCCGGTCGCGCCCGCCGACGCCGCTGCTCCGCCGGTGCCGGGGGTCGAGGTGCGGCCGGTCGGGCCGGAAGAGCGCGAGCGGTACGCCCGCACCGTCGGTCACGGGTTCCTCGGGCGGGAAGGCGACGAAGGCGAGATCGAGACCGCGCGGGTGGGGGCGCGGGCGGCCTCCAACCTGTGCTTCCTCGCCCGCGTGGACGGCGCGATCGCGGGGGGCGCGGCGCTGGCGGTCCACGGCCGGCTCGCGTCGTTCTTCGGGGCGAGCACGCTGCCCGACTTCCGCCGGCGCGGCGTGCAGTCCGCGCTCCTCGCCGCACGCCTCGCCCACGCCGCGGCGTCGGGCTGCGACCTCGCGCGCGTCGGCACCGACCCGGGCAGCGCGTCGCAGCGGAACGTCGAGCGCTGCGGCTTCCGGCCCGCGTACACGCAGATGCGCTTCACGCCCCCTCCCGCTCCCGGGGCGTGACCGGCCGCGCCGGCCGCGGACCCTGAGCTCCTACTCCTCGCCGCAGCGCCGCTTCCACTCGGCGATGCGGTTCAGCGCCTCGAGCGGCGTGAGCGCCTCGAACTCGAGCCTGCGCAGCTCCTCGATCACCGGGTGCGGCGTCGCGCCGAACAGCGGCAGCTGCGGCGTGGCGGGCTTCGGCGCCCGGGCGCGGCGCCTGCCCGGCGGCTCGAGATGCTCGACCGTGCGCTCGCTCTCCAGCTCGCTGAGCACCTCCTTCGCGCGCTCGATCACCGCGGCCGGCAGACCGGCCAGCTGGGCGACGTGGATGCCGTAGGAGCGGTCGGCCGCTCCTTCCGCCACCGTGTGCAGGAACACCACGCTCCCGCCCGATTCCTCCACCGTGACGTGCACGTTGGCGAGCCGCGGCAGGCTCTCCGCCAGCTGGGTCAGCTCGTGGTAGTGCGTGGCGAACAGCGTGCGCGAGCGCGGGCCGTCGGTGGCGTGCAGGTGCTCGGTCACCGCCCACGCCAGCGCCAGACCGTCGTAGGTGGCCGTGCCGCGACCGACTTCGTCGAGCAGCACCAGCGAGCGCGGGGTCGCGAGCCTCAGGATGTCGGCGGTCTCGCTCATCTCCACCATGAACGTGCTCTGCCCCGAGCCCAGCCGGTCGGCCGCGCCCACCCGGGTGAAGAGCCGGTCCACGCGCCCGATCGTGGCGCGCGCGGCGGGCACGAACGAGCCGCTCTGCGCCAGCAGCACGGCGAGCGCGACCTGGCGCAGGTAGGTGCTCTTGCCTCCCATGTTCGGCCCGGTGATGAGCAGGATCTGGCGGCGTGCGCCGTCGAGGGTGCAGTCGTTGGGCACGAACGCACCGCGCGGCAGCAGGCGCTCCACCACCGGGTGGCGCGCGCCTTCGAGCTCGAGGCGGTCGGAGTCGTCCACCACCGGCCGGGTCCATCCGTAGCGCGCCGCGGCCTCGGCCAGCGCCGCCTGGGCGTCGAGCCGGGCCAGCGAGTCGGCCGCATGCTGGACGCGCTCGACGAACGCCGCGGCGGCCTCGCGGAGCGCGACGAACAGCTCGTGCTCGCGCGCCTTGAGCTTCTCCTCCGCCCCCAGCACCTCCGCCTCCTTGGCCTTGAGGCCCGGGGTGACGAAGCGCTCGGCGGTGGTGAGGGTCTGGCGCCGCTCGTAGTCCTCCGGGGTCCGGTCGAGGTGCGGGCGCGTGACCTCGAGGTAGTAGCCGAAGACGCGGTTGTAGCCGACCTTGAGGCTCGGGATGCCGGTGCGGGCGCGCTCCGCCGCCTCGAGCTCGGCGATCCAGCGCTTGCCCGAGTGGGCGAGGGCGTCCAGCTCGTCGCGGCGCTCGTCGTACCCGGCGCGGATGACGCCGCCGTCGCGCGCCACCGGCGGCGGCTCGTCGGTGAGCGCGCGCCGGAGCAGCTCCTCGAGCTCGGGGATGCCGGCGGGCGCGGTCTCCCCGGCGGCGGCGGGCGAGCCCGCGACGGCGTCGGCGATCGCGGGCAGGCGCCGGAGCGCGTCGCGCAGGCCGCCGAGGTCGCGCGGCGTGGCCTTGCCGCAGGCGACGCGCGCGGCGAGTCGCTCGAGATCGGGGAGGCCCTTCAGCCGCTCGCGGAACGAGCTGCGCGCGGCGCCGGCGGCGAGCCAGCCCTCGATCGCGTCGTGGCGCGCGGCCAGCGCGTCCAGATCGAACAGCGGGCGCTCGAGCCAGGCCCTCAGCCGCCGCGCGCCCGGGGCGGTCACGGCCAGGTTCAGGTGCTTCCACAGCGTGTGCCCGGGCTCGCCGCCCGGCTGGGGTTGGAACAGCTCCAGGTGGCGCGCGGTGGCGGCGTCGTAGCGCAGCACCGCCTCCTCGCTCCAGCGCTCGACCCGGTTGAGCTGGAGCGCCGCGCCTCCCTGGACGCGGTCCAGGTAGTCGAGCGCCGCGGCCGCGGCGTCGGCCGCCGCCGGCAGCGCCGCGAGCGTCTCCCCCGCGCCGCTGCCCCAGCGGGCGCGCGGCAGCCCGGCATCGAGGAAGCGACGCGCGACGGCGGTGCTGCGCGCGCCCGGGAGTCCGCGCAGCACCGCTTCGAGCCGCGCGGTCGCCGCGGCGTCCACGTCCCGCGGATCGGGCACCAGCCACTCGGCCACGCGCAGGCGCGAGAGGAATCCCGGAGCTTCCTGCCAGCCGGGCTCGGCGAGTTTGACCTCGCCGGTCGAAGCGTCGGCCAGGCAGACGCCGAGTGCGTCCGCGGCGGGCCACAGGGCGGCCAGGAAGTTGTTCGCGCCGGCTTCGAGGAAGGCGTCGCCGGTCACCGAGCCCGGGGTGATCACCTCGGTGACCCCGCGCTGGACCAGGCCCTTCGCCTGCGCGGCGTCCTCGAGCTGGTCGCACACCGCCACCTTGTGTCCGAGCCGCAGCAGCCGCCCGATGTAGGCGTCGCGCTGATGCCACGGGATGCCGCACATCGGGACGGGCTCGGGGTCCTGCTTGTTGCGCGAGGTGAGGGTGAGGCCGAGCAGCGCGGAGCCCCGCACCGCGTCCTCGAAGAACATCTCGTAGAAGTCACCGAGCCGGAAGAACAGGAAGGCGTCCGGGTGCGCGCGCTTGACGCTCAGGTACTGGTCCATGAGCGGCGTGCGCGCGGCGCTGCGGCCCGGGGCCGGCGTCATCGCGCGGATACCACGCGGCAGGGCACCCCGAGCGCCCTCGCCGCCCGCTCCCCCGCGGCACGGGCGTCCTCGGCGGTGGCGAAGAGGCCGAAGCGCACGGCATGGAGGGTCGTGCCGGACTCGCTCACCTCCGCCACGCGCACCGAGGTGAAGCCCGCGCGCCGCGCCCGCTCGGCCAGCGCCTGCGCCCGCGCCGGATCGCCGAACGCCCCGATCTGCACCGCCAGAGGTCCCTGCAGGCTGACCGGTGCCGGGGCGGGACGGCGCGGGCGCGGTGAGGTGGACGCCGAAGCCCCCTGCTGCGGCACGGGTGCGGCCGCCGCCGATGCCGGCGCGAGCGCGGCGCGCGCCGCCTCGATGCTGCGCGGGTAGTCGCGCAGCAGGCGCTCGCGCGCGCGCAACGCGGCCTCGGGCTGGCGGCGGTCGGCGGCCAGCGCGATCTCGCGCTCGAGCGCGGGCGGACCGGCCTCGCCGGGCTCCGCGGCCAGCAGCTGCTCGAGCGCCTGCCACTCGCGCTCGCGCTGATGCGCGGCCCGCCAGCACAGCGAGAGCGCGAGCAGCGCGTCGGCGCGCCGCGACGAGCCCGGGCGCGCGACCTCCTCGAGCGCGGCGCGCGCCTCGCGGAGATCGCCCGCGCCCAGCCAGGCCAGCCCGGCCCAGTAGCGAGCCTCGAAGCGCTGCGGGGGGCCCAGTCGCGCCGCGGCGCGCGCGAAGGCCTCGGCGGCCTGTCGGTACTCGCCGCGCGCGTAGCGCAGGCGGCCGAGGACCAGCGCGGTCTCCGCCACCTCCGGCCCGCGGGCGCGCAGGGCTTCGAAGCGCTCGAGCGGGCGTCCCAGGCTGTCGGCGGGAGTGGACTCGAGCACCGCGCGCAGCGTGGCGGGGGGCGAGGCTGCGGCGAGGGCCGCGGCGAGGAGGACTGCGGGGGCGCGGGTCATGGCCCGGCGAGAATACGGCGGAGCCCGGCGGATGCCAAAGCCCGGCGGGCGGGAGTCGCCTCCCGCCCGCCGGCGTGATTCCGTGGCCCGGGGATGGCCCGCGAAGCGGACCGGCCCGGGTCAGCCGTCTTCGCTGGAGTCGCTGCCGCGCTCCTTGGGCTTGGCCTCGGCCGCGACCTCGACGGGCGGGTTCGCGGCGATCTTCGCCCGCACCTGGTTGCGCTTCGAGGTCCACTCGGCCAGAGCGATGTCGTCCTGCTCGGAGAGCCAGGCCTTCACGCTCAGGATCAGCCGGTGATTCGCCACATCCACGCGCGTCACCTTCATGGTGAGCGTCTCGCCCACCTCGAAAGCGTCGTTGGGGCGCTTGAGGTCGTCGATGCCGAGCTGCGACAGCGGCACGAAGCCCTCGATGCCCCCGCCCACGTCCACGATTGCGCCGCGATCGAACAGGCGGTTGATGGCACCCGTGATCTCCATGCCGGCCGGGAACTTCTCGGCCAGGAACGGCCACGGGTCCTCGCCGACCTGCTTGAGCCCGAGGCTGATGCGGCGGTGCTCCTTGTCGATCGACAGGATCACGACCTCGACGGTGTCACCCTTCTTGAGCACCTCGCTCGGGTGCGCGACCCGCTTGGTCCACGACATGTCGGACACGTGCACCAGGCCGTCGATCCCCTCCTCGAGCTCCACGAACGCGCCGAAGTTCGTGAGGTTCCGGACCTTGCCCCTGACGCGCATGCCGGTCGGGTACTTCTCGTCGAGCGTGAGCCACGGATCGGGCTCGACCTGCTTGAGGCCGAGCGAGATCTTCTCGTTGGCCTTGTCCACCTTGAGCACCACGGCCTCGATGATGTCGCTGATGTTCACGACCTTGGAGGGATGCCGCACGTGCCGGGTCCACGACATCTCGGACACGTGGATGAGGCCCTCGACGCCCTTCTCGAGCTCGACGAAGGC
>CAYHRW010000202.1:0-5265 GCA_964359105.1 uncultured bacterium | reverse complement strand
GTCCTCATCGCGCGCCCTCCCAGCCCACTCCCATCGTGACGTGCAGCGCCACGTTCGGCACCCGGGCATGGCCGCCCGCGACCGGCACGCGCGCGTAGGAGACCGTGAGCCGCGCCTCGGCCGTCGCGTAGGGGCCGTCCCGGCGCGCGGGCAGCCAGGATGCCAGCGCGCCGAGCGTGGGACCCGCCAGGTGGTAGCCACCCCCGAGCGGGCCTCCACGCTCGTCCAGACGCTGCCCCCGCACCTCGTTCTCGGGATGCGCGATCACGAGCCCCGCCCCCAGGCCATAGCGCCGCGCGTCGTGCTCCACGAGCCGGTGCAGCGTGAGGAGGTTGTAGCCGTGGGAGACGGCGAAGCTCTGAACCGCGTCGGGCGGATCCACCAGGTAGAGCTTGTGGTGGGTCAGGTCGAGCGCCCAGCCGCGGTTCCCGTCGCGCGTGACGAGACGCCCGACGTAGTAGAGGGGCAGCTTGAAAGCCCGGGTCTCCCAGCGTGCGCGGAAGGTGAGGTCGTCGTGGCCCTCCTGCCGGATCAGGAGCGGCAGGGGCAGGTTCCAGGCCCCGCCGAGGTGGACCTCGGCGGCCCAGCGACCGCCCGCATCGACGCCCGCCCATCCCACGGACCGCGACGCGTCCGGGCGCTACCTAGGAGTAGAGATTCATCGCCTGCCGAGGACGGACCCGCCCTCTTGACCTCGGCCCGCCCCGACACCATCCTCCGTGGCGCCGCTCGATGCGCGGATGCCTTGACCCGCCGCCGCGGTTGTCACCCAAACCGAGTCCGTGCTCATGCCCGCCTCCGTCCCCGATCCCGGCCAGCTCGTCGAAGTCCGCCGCCGCCGCTTCGTCGTGACCGACGTCAAGCGCAGCGGCCTGCCGGCGGATCCGCTCGGACCGTTTGGCAACGGTGCTCAGCATCTCGTCAGCCTCTCGTCCGTGGAGGACGATGCCTACGGCGAGGAGCTGGAGGTGCTCTGGGAGCTGGAGCCCGGCGCCCGGGCCTTCGACCCGCGCGAGTTGCCCGCGCCGGATGGCTTCGACGAGCCGCGCCGGTTCGACGCGTTCCTGGACGCGGTGCGCTGGGGCGCGGTGTCCTCGGCGGACGTGCGCGCCCTGCAGGCTCCGTTCCGCAGCGGTATCGCCATCGAGGACTTCCAGCTCGACCCGGTGGCGCGCGCGCTGCAGATGCCGCGCGTGAACCTGCTCATCGCCGACGACGTGGGGCTCGGCAAGACCATCGAAGCCGGGCTGGTGCTTCAGGAATTGCTGCTCCGGCACCGCGCGCGGCGCGTGCTGGTGCTGTGCCCCTCGGCGCTCCAGATCAAGTGGCGCGACGAGCTGCGGGAGAAGTTCGGGCTGGAGTTCCGCATCGTGGACAGCGAACTCCTGCGCGACCTGCGCCGCCGGCGCGGCGTGCACGTGAATCCGTGGGGGCACTTCCCGCGCCTCATCACGTCGTTCGATTACCTCAAGCGCGACCGGCCCCTTCAGCTTTTCCGCCACGAGTTGCCCGCCCCGGGCGAGCCGGCGTACCCGCGGCGCTTCGACCTGCTGATCCTCGACGAGGCCCACAACCTCGCGCCGGCGGGGCGCGGGCGCTACGCCACCGACTCGCTCCGCACCCAGATGCTCGACGAGATCGCGCGGCACTTCGAGCACAAGCTCTTCCTCACGGCGACCCCGCACAACGGCTACCCGGAGAGCTTCACCGCGCTGCTGGCGCTCCTCGACGACCAGCGCTTCGCGCGCAGCGTCGTGCCCGATCCGGTCCAGCTCCAGGCCGTGATGGTGCGGCGTCTGAAGGACGAGCCCGAGATTCGAGAGTGGGACGGGCGCCGCCGCTTTCACGACCGGAAGCTGGCCCCGCTGGAAGTGGACTACCCGGCGGCGGAGCGCGACGCGCATCGGGCGCTCCAGGAGTACGCGGCCAGCCTGCTCGCCCGCAACCGTGAGGCCGGGCTCGGCCTCGCCGCGGAGTTCGTGCTCAAGCTGCTCAAGAAGCGGCTCTTTTCCTCGCCGGAGGCGTTCCGGACGACGCTCGCGAAGCACACGGCCTGGATCGGCAAGCAGCGGCGTGACCAGGGCGCTCCCGCGGTCGCGCTGCGGGCGCTCGAGCGGCAGACCGACGAGCTCGACGAGGACTACGCGGACGACGAGCGCTACGAGTCCACCTCGGGCGAGGTGGTGGAGAGCGCCTCACAGCTCCTGCCGGGGCCGACCGCCGCGGAGCGCGAGCACCTCCGCGCCCTCCAGGCTTACGCCGCGGATGCGGTGAACCGCCCCGACGCTCGCGCCCGCCGGCTGATCGAGTTCCTGCGCGAGACCGTCCGCCCTGGAGGCCGCTGGGGGGACGAGCGCGTCATCGTCTTCACCGAGTACCGGGCGACGCAGAAGTGGCTCATGGACCAGCTCGCGCCCGCCGGCCTCGCGGGGCCGGGGCGGCTGATGCTGCTCTACGGCGGGATGCCGACCGACGACCGCGAGCGCATCAAGGCCGCCTTTCAGGCCGGGCCCGACGTGTCGGAGGTGCGGATCCTCCTGGCCACCGATGCGGCATCGGAGGGCATTGACCTCCAGAACCACTGCCACCGGCTCGTCCACTACGAGATCCCGTGGAACCCGATCCGCCTGGAGCAACGCAACGGCCGCGTGGACCGGCGCGGTCAGAAGCAGGACGTGCTCGTCTACCACTTCGTGGGCGCCGGGTACGAGCAGGGACGCGAGGACCCCTCGCGGCCACCGGGCGAGCTGGAAGGCGACCTCGAGTTCCTGGCGCGCGCGGTCGAGAAGGTCGAACGGATCCGTCACGACCTCGGCAAGGTGGGACCGGTGATCGCGCGGCAGGTCGAGGAGGCCATGCTGGGCGGTCGGCGCCGGCTCGACACGCGCGAGGCCGAGCGCGAGGCCGAGCCCGTGCGGCGCATGCTCACCTTCCAGCGGAAGCTGGCCGAGCAGCTCCGCCGGCTGCACGACCAGCTCGACGAGACCCGCAGCGAACTCGGGCTCTCGCCCGCGAGCGTGCGGAACGTGGTGGCCGTGGGGCTCGAGGTCGCGGGCAAGCCGCCGCTCGTCGAGGCGGAGGTGAAGGGACTCTGGCCCGATCCCGACGGTCGCCGGCGCGAGTCTCCCGCGTTCCACCTGCCGCCGCTCGACGGCAGTTGGGCGTCGTGCAGCGAGGGGCTCGCCCATCCCCACACGGGCGGGACGCGTCCGATTGTCTTCGATTCGGCGCTGGCGGATGGCCGGGACGACGTCGTGCTCGCGCACCTCAACCACCGGCTGGTCGCGATGTGCCTGCGGCTCCTGCGGGGTGAGGTGTGGGCCATAGCCGGGCCGCGGCGTCTCCACCGCGTGACGGCCCGGCTCGTGCCGGACGAGGCGCTCCCGCACCCCGCACTGATCGCGCACGGGCGCATCGTGGTGCTGGGCGGCGACCAGCGCCGCGTGCACGAGCAGGTGATCGCGGCGGGCGGTCTGCTCCGGCAGGGCCGCTTCGAGCGCATGCACGTGGCGCAGGCCGCCGCCGCGCTCGCCGCGGCCCTGCCGCATCCCGCACCGCCCGCCGTGCGCGAGCGGTTCGCGGCGATGTGGCCGCAGCTGCGTGAGCCGCTGCTCCGTGCCCTCGAGGCGCGCATGCGCGAGCTCGCGGAGGGCCTCGGCCGTAAGCTGGCCGAGCGGGCGGCCGCCGAGTCGAAAACGATCGAGACGGTGCTGCGGGAGCTGGAGCGGGCGATCCAGGAGGAGTTGGTGGCCGAGCCGCCGCCCCAGCTCGAACTGTGGGCCGAGACCGAGTGCCACCAGCGCGACCGCGACCGCGACGCCCTGCACCGGCGCCTCGGTCGCATCCCGGGCGAGATCGCCGAGGAGCAGCGCCTGATCGTGGCGCGCTACGCCGCGACCGAGCCACGGCTGTTCCCGGTGGCCGTCAGCTTCCTCGTGCCGGAGCGGCTCGCGCGATGAGCAGCGGGATCGTGCGGCATCACAACGACTGGCTCCGGCTGGTCGAGCATTCCGGTTCGTTCGTGTCCATGCCCGTGCTGCTGCGCGCCTTTCCCCAGGGCTTGGAGCCACACGACCCCGAGCTGGTGCGCGCGCTCCGAACCACCCACGAGGAGTGGCGCGAGGCGTTGGGCGCCCGCCGCCCCGACCTGGCGCGGCATCAGCAGTGGGTGCGGTTCGTCCTGCGCGAGGTGCTGGGCTGGTCGGGCGAGGTGCTGCACGAGGCCTCGGGTGAGCTGCCGCCGCCGCGGGTCGAGGTGGCCGTCCATCGTGAGACGCTCGTGCCCGATCTCTTCCTCACCAACCCGGAAGGTCACGCCGAGGGCCCGGGCACGCGCGCGCTCGTCCAGGTGCTGCGGCCCGACCAGATGGTGACGCGCACCCTGCCGGGCCGTGCGTGGCGCGCGGCTCCCGACGACCGGATGGTCGAGCTGCTCCGCGGGGCCGGCGTCAGCCTCGGGCTCGTCACGAACGGAGCGGAGTGGCGGCTGGTTCACGCGCCGCGCGGCGAGACGCCCGGCATGGCCTGGTGGGAGAGCGACCTCTGGTTCGACGAGCCGGTCACCCTGCGCGCCTTCCGCTCGCTGCTCTCGGCGCGGCGGTTGTTCGCGGTCGCCGCGACCGACACACTCGAAGCGCTGCTCGCCGAGAGCGCCCGCGACCAGCAGGAGATCACCGACCAGCTCGGGCGTCAGGTGCGCCACGCGGTCGAGGTGCTGGTGCAGGCGCTTGACCGCGCCGACCGCGACTTGGGGGGGAAGCTGCTCGCCGGGGTGGGCGAGAAGCACATCTACGACGCGGCGCTCACCGTGATGATGCGGCTCGTGTTCCTGTTCGCGGCCGAGGAGCGCGGACTGATCGGCGGGGGGCTGCCGCGCTACGACCAGCACTATGCCGTCTCCACCCTGCGCGACCAGTTGCAGGAGGCTGCGGACCAGCACGGCGAAGAGGTGCTCGAGTACCGCCACGAGGCCTGGTCGCGCCTGCTGGCCACCTTCCGGCTGGTCCACGGCGGGGCGCAGCACGAGGACCTGCTCTCGCCGGCCTACGGCGGCTCGCTGTTCGATCCCGACCGCTTCCCCTTCCTCGAAGGCCGCGCGCTCGGCACCCGCTGGCGCACCAGCCCGGCGCTGCCGCTTCCCATACACGATCGCACGGTGCTCCACCTCCTGAGCGCGCTTCAGATGTTGCAGGTCAAGGCGCCGGGCGCCGCGGCGAGCGAAGCGCGGCGGCTCTCGTTCAAGTCGCTCGGGATCGAGAACATCGG